>NZ_JAAGOV010000034.1:0-109911 GCF_010500785.1 Salipiger sp. PrR003 | reverse complement strand
GCCGCCCGCATATCTCTTCAGATATCTGCGATGTCAAAGAGCGTGAGAGACAAAACCAGACCAGTGCGCCCTAACTTTCGGCGCACCCGCCTGCCCGTCTCTCGAATTTCCTGTCCGCCTCGTCTGCGCCGGCCCCGCGTTTCCGCTCGCCGCCGCCCCGTCTGGCGTCCCGTCGTGCGCCTCAGCGCCGCCGGTGAGGGGCTATTTACGTATTCCGCACGTGACCCGCAACCCCTTTTTTCATTTTTTGTCGCAAAAAGTACATGGAGGCCTAGAACCGCGTAAAATCCAAGCTCGCAACCGCGCCCGTCCGGCAACCCGTAAGGCCTGCCTCTCAGGGAGACACTCCGAGCGGCAGCGTCCCGCCACATCCCTGAAGGGACTCGATCCGGAGCCCGCACGGGCACGCCGGACCGGGTCTCACCCCAGAAGGCGACCGCGGCCTTGAGCCGGCACGACACCGAAAGCGTCGCCGGCCCGTCCGGGGGTGATTTTCATTCATGTATATGCGGGGCGGTGCTGCGCTGCAAAAGGCCAAGCCCGCAACCGGGTCAGGAGCGCCGAGCGGGGGCGCATAAGATCCGCCGCCAGCGCCACCCCAAGCAGACGCGCGGGCTGGACGCCGCACCCCTTGGCGCTGGAGTTTCAGACACGCACCGCGGGCCTTACCGGCGAGCGCCCGCGACAGCCTTCACAGAGGGGAGCCGCGATGCGACGAGGGCCAGAAAACCAAAACCCCCGCGAAATCCGGAGATTTCGCGGGGGTTTAATGGTGCCCAGGAGAGGACTCGAACCTCCACGACCGTTAAGTCACTGGTACCTGAAACCAGCGCGTCTACCAATTCCGCCACCTGGGCACAGGTGGTGAGGGGGCGTTTAAATATCTCCGCAGGGAGTGTCAACGCAGATTTTTCATTTTGTGCAACTTACCCGAAGGAGCCGCCTTGCCGGGTGCCGGACGGGCCGGTATTCAAGGCCTAGAACCTCGGAGCAGGAGTAGCCAGATGAGCAAGCTCGTCACCATTTACGGCGGATCCGGATTTGTCGGACGCTATATCGCCCGCCGCATGGCGAAGCTCGGCTGGCGCGTCCGTGTCGCCGTCCGCCACCCCAACGAAGCGCTGTTCGTGAAACCCTATGGCTCGGTCGGCCAGGTCGAGCCGGTGTTCTGCAACATCCGCGACGACGCTTCGGTGCGCGCCGTGATGCAGGGCGCCGACGCGGTGGTGAACTGTGTCGGCACGTTCGACGCGCGCGGCAAGAACAGTTTCGATGCCGTGCAGGTCGAGGGGGCGGAGCGCATCGCGCGCATCGCCGCCGAACAAGGCGCCGAGGCGCTGGTGCATATCTCGGCGATCGGCGCGGATACGGAGAGCAGGAGCGGCTACGCCCGGAGCAAGGCGCTTGGCGAAGAGGCGGTACTGGCCGCCTTCCCGGGCGCAATGATCCTGCGCCCCTCGGTGATCTTCGGGATGGAGGACCAGTTCTTCAACCGGTTCGCCTCGATGTCCCGGATGGGTCCGGTGCTGGCGCTGGTCGGCGCGGACCGCAACTTCCAGCCGGTCTACGTGGACAACGTGGCCGAGGCCGCGGAGAAGGGAATCACCGGTGCAGCCGCGCCGGGCGTCTACGAGCTGGGCGGCCCCGAGGTGAAGAGCTTCCGGGCCTTCATCGAGGAGATGCTGACGGTCATCCGCCGCCGCAAGATGCTGGTGAACCTGCCCTACGGGCTCGCCTCGGTGATCGGAGGCGTGTCGGAATTCGTGCAGCGGATCACCGGTGGGCTCTTCACCGCACCGATCACCCGCGATCAGGTCGTGATGCTGCGCAAGGACAATGTGGTGTCGGAAGGCGCCAAGGGGCTGAGCGATCTCGGAATCTCCCCGGTCGCCCCCGAGGCGGTCATGCCCGACTACCTGTGGCGCTTCCGCCCCGGCGGGCAATATGACGCCATCAAGGAATCGGCCGCCAGCCTGCGGGCCGAGTGACACCAGAAAGCCGGCCCCGGGGCCGGCTTTTTCTTTGCCCCTCACCGGGCGCGAAAGGAGACCGAGATGACCGAGCTTCCCCAGATCGGCAGCTGCCGCTGCGGCGCACTGCAGCTCGAGGTGAGCAAGCCTCCGATGATGACCGCCGCCTGCCATTGCCGCGGCTGTCAGAAAATGAGCGCCAGCGCCTTTTCCCTCACCATGATGGTGCCCTCGGACGGGATCAGGGTGATCGCCGGGGAGCCGGTGACGGGCGGGATCAAGGGGCCGCAGCTCGACCACTACATGTGCCGCGAGTGCGGGACCTGGATGTTCACCCGGATCACCGGGATCGAGGCCTTCGTGAACGTGCGCCCCGTCATGTTCGACGTGCCGGAGTGGTCGCTCCCCTTCATCGAGACTATGACCACGGAGAAGCTGGACTGGGCGCAGACCCCGGCGCGACACAGCTACGAAGGCTTCCCGCCCGAGCAGGACTTCCCGATGCTGCTGGAAGACTTCGCCCGGCGGTAAGCGGGCGCCCGGGCCCGGAAACGCAAAGCGGCGCGCAGGGGACTGCGCGCCGCTTACGCATAAAGCCTTCCGACAGGGTCAGAAGTCGAGGTTTTCCACGTTCAGCGCGTTCTGCTGGATGAACTCGCGGCGCGGCTCCACCACGTCGCCCATCAACTTGGTGAACAGATCGTCGGCCTCGGACATGTCGTCGACCTTGACCTGCAGCAGGGTGCGGGCATCCGGATCCAGCGTGGTTTCCCAGAGCTGACCGGGGTTCATCTCGCCCAGGCCCTTGTACCGCTGCAGCGACAGACCCTTCTCGCCCTCTTCGAGGATCGCCTTCAGCAGATCGAGCGGCCCGTAGACCGCCTGGCGGCGATCCTTGCGCTCGAGCGTCGCGGGGGTGCTGTAGACCGCCTGCAGCGCCTGGGTGAAGCTGCCGGTGCGGCGCGCCTCGCCCGAGCGGAGCATCGCGCCGTCCAGCGTACGGACTTCCTCGACGCCGCGCAGAATACGCGCGAGACGGATGCCGCGATCCTGGGTGATCCGGCCCTGCCAGCCCTTCTCGTATTCCAGCGCGATCAGGTCGAGCCGCTGCGCCACCTTGTCGGCGACGCCCTGCAGGTCCGATTCCACCGCGCCGGGCACGAAGCCGCCGGCGATCGCCGCCTGCTCGAGAATGTGACGCGGGTAATGCGTCGGGAAGGCGTCGAGCACGCGCTTGAGCTGGCGCGCCTCGTCGATCACCCGCACGAGATCTTGCCCGGCGATCACCTCGCCGTTGCCGAGCTTCAGGCCGGCGCCGTCGATGCCCTGGTTGATCAGGTACTCGTCGAGCGCGTTCTGGTCCTTTACGTAGACCTCGGACTTGCCGCGGCTCACCTTATAGAGGGGCGGCTGCGCGATATAGAGATAGCCGCCTTCGATCAGCTCCGGCATCTGCCGGTAGAAGAAGGTCAGCAGCAGCGTCCGGATGTGCGCGCCGTCGACGTCGGCGTCGGTCATCAGGATGATCTTGTGGTAGCGCAGCTTGGAGATGTTGAACTCGTCGCGGCCGATGCCGGTGCCGAGCGCCATCACCAGGTTGCCGATCTCCTGGCTGCCGAGCATGCGGTCGAAACGCGCGCGCTCGACGTTGAGGATCTTGCCTTTCAGCGGCAGGATCGCCTGGGTGCCGCGGTCGCGCCCGGTCTGCGCCGAACCGCCTGCGGAGTCGCCCTCGACGATGAACAGCTCGGTCTTCGACGGATCCTTTTCCGAGCAGTCCTTGAGCTTTCCGGCAAGGTAGTTCACGTCCATCGCGGTCTTGCGGCGGGTCAGTTCGCGCGCCTTGCGCGCGGCTTCGCGGGCCAGCGCCGCCTCGACGATCTTGCCGACGATCTGCTTGGCCTCGTTGGGGTTCTCTTCGAACCACTCGGCCAGACGCTCGTTCATCAGGCTCTCGACCGCCGGCCGCACCTCGGAGGAAACAAGCTTGTCCTTGGTCTGCGAGCTGAACTTCGGGTCCGGCACCTTCACCGAGAGCACGCAGGTCAGCCCCTCGCGCGCGTCGTCACCGGTGAAGGAGACCTTCTCCTTCTTGGCGATGCCCGAGGCCTGCGCGTAGTTGTTGATGGTGCGGGTCAGCGCGCCACGGAAGCCGGCGACATGGGTGCCGCCGTCGCGCTGCGGAATGTTGTTGGTGAAGGGCAGCACGTTCTCGTGGTAGCTGTCGTTCCACCACATCGCGATCTCGACGCCGATGCCGTCCTTCTCCCCGGTCATGTAGATCGGGTCGGTCATCACCGGTTGCTTGGAGCGGTCGAGGTACTTCACGAACTCCTTCACGCCGCCGTCGTAGTGCAGCTCGGTCTTCAGCGGCTCGGCGGGGCGCTCGTCCTCGAGGATGATGCGCACACCCGAGTTGAGGAAGGCCAGTTCGCGCAGGCGCTTTTCGAGGGTCTCGAAGCTGTAGTCGAGGTTGCTGAAAGTGCCGGTCGAGGCCAGGAAACGCACCTCGGTGCCCTGCTCGCCCTCGGCATCTCCGACGACGCGCAGATGCTCGACCGTCTCGCCGTGCTCGAAGCGCGCGTAATGCTCCTTGCCGTTGCGCCAGATGCGCAGCTCCAGCCAGACCGACAGCGCGTTCACCACCGAGACGCCCACGCCGTGCAGACCGCCCGAGACCTTGTAGGAGTTCTGGTCGAACTTCCCGCCCGCGTGCAGCTGGGTCATGATGACCTCGGCCGCCGAGACGCCCTCTTCCTGGTGAAGGTCGACGGGAATGCCACGGCCGTTGTCGCGCACCGACACCGAATTGTCGGCGTGGATTTTCACCCGGACAAAGTCCGCGTGACCAGCCAGAGCCTCGTCGATGCCATTGTCCACGACCTCGTAGACCATGTGGTGCAGGCCCGATCCGTCGTCCGTGTCCCCAATGTACATGCCGGGGCGTTTGCGGACCGCCTCCAAGCCTTTGAGAACTTTGATGGAATCCGCGCCGTATTCCTGCTGTGCGCTTGCCGGTTCGGCCATGCCGCGATCCTTCATGATTTTTGTTGGTTTTATACGGTGTTCAAGCAGGATTGTCACGCCGCTGACACAAGATTTGGTGTCAAAGGCCGCGGTTTTCAACCAATGATTGCCCATCCCGTTCGGTGACTTCCAGGTGCTGGGCGCGCGCTCCCAGTTCGGCGAAAAGCTCCGGCCCGGTGCCGGTCATCCAGGCCTGCGCGCCGAGCGCGCAGATCTCGTCGTAGAGCGCCGCACGGCGACCCGCATCGAGATGCGCCGCGACTTCGTCGAGCAACAGGATCGGCGCCGCGCCGGTCTCCTGCGCCAGGGCGCGGGCGTTGGCGAGGATGAGCGAGATCAGCAGCGCCTTCTGCTCGCCGGTCGAACACTCCTCGGCGGGCACGCCCTTGGCCGCGAAGGTGCCGCGCAGGTCGGCGCGGTGCGGCCCGACCAGTGTCCGCCCGGCCGCCAAGTCACGTGGGCGGCTCGCCTCGAGCGCGGCGCGCAGCGCGGCGGTCTCTTCGGGCATGGGCGTGCCCGCGTCCAACAACTCGAGCTCGGCGGCGGGGAACGACGTTTCGGCCCCGGCCTGTGCCTCGGCCAGCCGCGCCAGCGCCGCGCGGCGGTTGGCCTGCAGCGCCGCTCCTGCCTCGGCCATCTGCCCTTCGAGAGCGGCGTACCAGAAGCCGTCGCGCACCTGGTCGCGCAGCAGCCGGTTGCGCTCTCGCATGGCCTTCTCGTAACCCAGCGTCAGCTCGGCGTGGTCGGGAAAGAAGCTCAGCGTCATCCTGTCAAGGAAACGCCGCCGCCCTTCCGGCCCCTCGATCCACAGCCGGTCCATCGCGGGGATCAGCCAGAGCACCCGCGCCAGCCGGCCAAGGGCCACCTGAGGCGCGGCCTTGCCGTCGACCTGTACCTGCCGGGCGGCCCCTGCCTCGGAGCGGAAACTGATCTCGTGCAGCGCATCGCCGGTCTGCAGCAGCCCTTCGATCTTCCACCCCAGCGCCTCGGGACGGCGGACCATCTCCTGCGCCGAGGCCCGGCGCATGCCCCGCCCCGGAGAGAACAGCGAGACCGCCTCGATCAGGTTGGTCTTGCCCGCGCCATTGGGTCCGTAGAGCGCCACCGGCCGCGCATCCACCTCGACCGAGGCGTCCCGGTGCGAGCGGAAGTGCGAGAGGGTGAGGCGGGTGAGATGCAGGGACATGGCTCAGGCGGTAGCGCGGGGACGGGCCCCGCGGAAGAGGGTATTTCCGGAATCACGAAAGGCAGAAGCAAAGCCCCTGCCTTTCAGTGAATATCGGATGCTCAGGGCGGGACCGTCAGACCCGCATCGGCATGACGACGTAGACGGCAGACGTGTCGGTGCCTTCGCGCATGAGGGTCGGATCGCCCGAGGAGTTGAACATGAAGACGGCGTTCTCGCGGTCCACCTGGCTGGCGATCTCCAACAGGTATTTCGCGTTGAAGCCGATCTCCAGCGGCTCATCCCCATAGGCCACGGCCAGCTCTTCCTCGGCGGCACCGCTGTCGGGAGCATTGACCGAGAGGATCAACCGGTCCTCGTCGAGCTGCAGCTTCACGGCGCGCGAGCGCTCCGACGAGACAGTTGCCACCCGATCGACGGCCTTGGCGAACTCGCCCGCGTCGACTTCGAGCCGGCGGGTGTTGTTCATCGGGATGACGCGCGAGTAGTCCGGGAAGGTGCCGTCAATGACCTTGGAGGTCAGCGTGATATCGGGCGTGGCGAAGCGCACCTTGGTTTCCGAGACCGACACGGCGATGTCCATGTCGTCCTCTTCGAGCAGTTTGCGCAGCTCTCCCACGGTCTTGCGCGGCACGATCACGCCGGGCATCTCTTCTGCACCAGCAGGCAGCGGCGCGTCGATGCGGGCAAGGCGGTGACCGTCGGTGGCAACGCAGCGCAGCACCCGGCCCTCTTCGCTCTCGGCGACATGCATGTACACGCCGTTGAGGTAGTAACGCGTTTCCTCGGTCGAGATCGCGAACTTCGACTTGTCGAAGAGCCTGCGCAGGACCTCGGCCTTGGCGGTGAAGTTCGACGAGTACTCGGACGACGCCATGACCGGGAAGTCTTCCTTGGGCAGCGTCGCGAGACTGAAGTTCGAGCGGCCTGCGGCCACGGTCAGCCGGCCGGCGGAGGTGTCGGCGGTCAGCTGGACCAGCGCGCCGTCGGGCAGCTTGCGGACGATCTCGTGCAGGGTCACTGCGGAAACTGTGGTGGCCCCAGCCTGCTCGACCACCGCGGGGGCGCGGTCGAGCACTTCAATGTCGAGATCGGTGGCGCGGAAGCTGGCCGAGTTGCCCTCGGCCTCGATCAGCACATTGGCGAGGATCGGAATGGTGTTCCGGCGCTCGACCACAGATTGTGCCTGGCTGACTGCCTTGAGCAGCGTCGCCCGTTCAATGCTGACTTTCATCGCCCTGTCCCTCGGTTGGCCGGTGGGGCAGCTTGGCGCATCTGCGAAGCCGCTCCAAATTCTTTTGCAGATTGATCCGACGGATTGCCTGCAGCGTCAAGGCCGCGGGGCCGCCCTTGGGCAGCCCCGTTCCCAAATGTGGTCGTGCGGTCTCAGGCTTCGAGCGCGCGGCGCAGAAGCTCGATGTCGTCGGCGATCTGGCTGTCCTGCATGCGCAGTTCCTCGATCCGCTTCACCCCGTGCATGACCGTCGTGTGGTCGCGCCCGCCGAAGCGGCGGCCGATCTCGGGAAGCGAGCGGGCGGTGAGCTGCTTGCACAGGTACATCGCCACCTGCCGCGGGCGCGCGAAGTTGCGTACGCGCTTGGGGCCAATGAGATCGGAAAGGCGGATGTTGTAGTGATCCGCCACCTTGCGCTGAATCTCCTCGATCGAGATCTTGCGGTCCGAGGCGCGCAGCACGTCGGCGAGGCAATCCTGCGTCAGCTCCATGGTGATGGGCTGGCCGACCAGCGAGGCAAAGGCAAAGAGGCGCGTCAGCGCACCTTCGAGCACACGCACGTTGGTCGAAATGCGATGCGCCAGGAACTCGAGGATGCCATCGTCGAGCTGCAGCGACGGGTATTGCTTGCGGTAGGTGTCGACCTTCGACTGCAGAATGCCGAGACGCAGCTCGTAATCGGTCGGGTGCAGGTCGACCACGAGGCCGGACTGCAGACGCGAACGGATGCGGTTCTCCAGATCCTTGATCTCGTCCGGCGCGCGGTCGGCCGAGATGACGATCTGCTTGTTCTGGTCCACCAGCGCGTTGAACGTGTGGAAGAACTCTTCCTGCGTCGAGTCCTTGCCGGCGATGAACTGCACGTCATCGACCATAAGCACGTCGACCGAGCGGAACAGCTCCTTGAAGTCCATCATGCGGCGCTCGCGCAGGGCCTGCACGAAGCGATACATGAACTGCTCTGCCGACAGGTAGAGCACGTTCAGGTCGGGGCGGCGGTTGCGCAGCTCCCAGGTGATCGCGTGCATCAGGTGCGTCTTGCCGAGGCCCACGCCGCCGTAAAGGAACAGCGGGTTGAAGGTCACGGTCTCGGCCTCGGCAACGCGGCGCGCGGCGGCATGGGCGAGCTCGTTGGGCTTGCCGACGATGAAATTATCGAAAGTGAAGCGCGCATCAAGCGGCGCGCTCGGCAGCAGGTCGCTTCCGCCCTGTGCGGATTGGCCGTTGGCCGCATTGGCCTGGGCCGGCTGCTCGGGCTGCGCCGAAACCGGGCGTGGGCTCGGACGGCCCGCTGCCGGACGCGGCGCGTTGCTGACCCGGAATTGCAGGCGGCGAACCTGCGAATCCAGCGTGGAGATCTGCGACAGCAGCAGGTCCCCGAAATTCTGCGACACGTAGGTGCCAATAAAATTCGTTGGTGCTAGGAAGACCGCCACCCCGTCGGCTTCCAGACCTTTGTATTCGAGGGGCTTGATCCAGGTTCGGTAGTTGTTTTCCCCGATCGTGCTGCTCAGCCTGTCTTGCAGCGCGCCCCATTGTTCCTGCGTCATTTATCCCCGCTCCGTCTTTTCACCGGTTCTTCCTATGTCCCTTTGGGCAACACACACACACGCGCCCAATTGAGCCACCGATGGGGAGCAAATGCAGGCCCCATGCCGAAACGGCATGAGTCAGGAAGAGAAGTCTCTGTCCCAGTGACATAGCACGCATAAAGGCTCCCCGGGACTCCCAGCATCCCGAAGCGACCCAGCAAGGCGCACTACTCACCCATTTTACAATTGGACTGGCAGGATGAAATCATCCCGAAATCGGCATCTGTTGATCAGACGACCGAAGCGACGAAGACCTTTCCACGATTCCCGTGGCGTGATCCGCGATTGCCTGTCCCCCCAGCGACGTGACTCGCTCGATGAAATTACTCCTGTTCCGAGAAGAGCAGCAACCGAACTTCAAACTTGACTCAATGGAATCCGAAAAAAGAATCTCGGCCTTCAAAATATGGTGTGAGTCATGAAAAAAGGCACCACCAATGGCGATGCCTTTTCGATCACACACCTATTAAGTGTGTCATTTCAGCCTGACACTTGACGTGCTCAGGCGAGCGACTTCACCCGCGAGGAGAGACGCGACATTTTGCGCGAAGCAGTGTTCTTGTGGAAGACACCCTTGGTCACGCCGCGCATCAGTTCGGGCTGAGCTGCGGCGAGAGCTGCGGTGGCTGCGTCCTTGTCGCCCGAAGCGATCGCTTCCTCGACTTTGCGCAGGTAGGTACGGATGCGCGAACGGCGTGCCTTGTTGACGGCGTAACGCTTCTCGTTCTGACGTGCGCGCTTCTTGGACTGGGGCGTATTTGCCATGATGATCGGTCCTATGTGTCTGTGGCCGACAAGGCCTGGGTCTGAATTTCGGACGTGCAATATCCACCAGACCCGGATCTGTCGTCGCCGGACCGATTCTTGCCTGAGCGGGCATCACACGCATGTAGGCGGGGCGCATAGCCCATTTTCCGCCGGTTGCAAAGGCCCCAGCGGCACTTCTTGGGGAAATGGGGGAGAATCGGCTAGGATCGCCCTCCCACGGCCCTCGCCGCGGGACACTCCAGACTGAAAGGAGGAGTCAGCCATGAACGCAATGCAGATCAACGAGGCCGCACAGGCGCTCTACCGGGCGCATGGGGCCCGGGCCGAGGCCGAGGCCGCCGCAAAGGTGCGCGAGAACGAACGCCGGGGTGCCGCCGAGGAGGCGCAGACCTGGCGCGCCATCCAGGAAGCGATCCGCCAGACGCGCGGCCCGCTGCAGTCCTGAGTGGCCCGGGCATGAAAAAGGCCTGTCCCCGCGCGGACAGGCCCGGCTTGCGATGCAATCGCTTCAGCGGTCGCGGAACTGCGGCGTCCGCTTCTCGAGGAAGGCAGACATGCCTTCCTTCTGGTCCTCGGTGGCAAAGAGCGAATGGAACAGGCGGCGCTCGAAGAGCAACCCCTCGTCCAGCGTGGTCTCGAAGGCACGGTTCACCGCCTGCTTGGCGGCAATCGAGGCGAGCAACGACTTCTCGGCAATCTTGGCCGCGGCGCTCTGCGCCTCTTCCATCAGTTGCTTGACCGGCACGACGCGGCTTACCAGCCCCGACCGCTCGGCCTCATCAGCATCCATGAAACGCCCGGTCAGGTGCATGTCCATGGCCTTGGCCTTGCCGACGTAGCGCGGCAGGCGCTGCGTCCCGCCGATCCCGGCGATAACGCCAAGGTTGATCTCGGGCTGGCCGAATTTCGCGGTTTCCGACGCGATGATGAAGTCGCACATCATCGCCAGCTCGCAGCCGCCCCCGAGGGCGTAACCGCTCACCGCGGCGATCACCGGTTTGCGCACCTTCGCGACAGCCTCGGTGGCCGGCTCGAAGAAGTCTCCGAGGAACATCTCGACGAAGGTCTTTTCCGACATCTCCTTGATGTCGGCCCCGGCGGCAAAGGCCTTGGCCGAGCCGGTCAGGATGATGCAGCGCACCTTGTCATTGGCATCCGCCTCGGTCAGCGCCTGCGCGAGCTCGCCAAGAAGCTGGCTGTTCAGCGCATTGAGGGCATCCGGGCGGTTCAGGGTGATAGTGGCAACGTCGTCGTCTACTTCGACGATAATCGTCTCATAGGCCATGACTGTCGGGCTCCCGTCCGTTGGCATTGTCGCGCAGCCTTACCAACTTGCCCCCTGCAATCAAGTTATCTTTGGCAGCTCGGACAGTAGAAGGAAGAGCGCCCGGATTGCACGATCCTGTGAATGATGTTGGCGCAACCGTCCCCGCGGCAGGGCTGCCCTTCGCGTCCGTAGACATCGAAGCTGTGCTGAAAATATCCAAGTTCTCCATCGGCTTGCCGGAAATCTTTGAGCGAGGAGCCGCCCGCGGAAATGGCGTCCGTCAGCACGTGCCGGATGATCGGTACGAGCGCCGAGATGCGCTTTTCCGAGATTTGGTTGACGCGGCGTGAAGGACGGATGCCGGCGCGGAACAAGGCTTCGCAAACATAGATATTCCCCAATCCGGCAACAATCTTCTGGTCCAGCAACGCCGTCTTGATCGGCATGCTGCGCCCCTTCAACGCGGCCACCAGATGGGATTCGCTGAATTCATTGCCCAGCGGTTCCGGCCCGATCGCCGCGAGCAGAGGATGCGCCCCGGCGGTCGCCGTCTGCATCAGGTCCATCGCCCCGAAACGCCGCGGGTCGTTGAACGTCACCCGCGCGCCGCTGGCCATTTCAAAGACCACGTGGTCGTGCTTTTCCGGCGCGGGATGGTCATGCACGAAGCGCCCCAGCGGATCGCCCGAGACCAGCATTCGGCCCGACATGCCGAGATGGATCAGAAGGGTCTCGCCGGTGTCCAGATCGGCAAGGATATATTTCGATCGCCGTCGCAGCCGCAGCACCCGCGCGCCGGTCAGACGCTCGGCCATACGCTCGGGGAAGGGCCAGCGCAGATCGGGCCGGTTCACCTTGGCCTCGGCGATCACCTCGTTTTCCATCACCGGGGCAAGCCCGGCACGAACGGTTTCCACCTCGGGAAGTTCGGGCATCACGGATCCTTTCCACTGGGCCGCATTGCAGCGCGGCGCGCGGGCTCTATAAGGAGTGTCGGACACAGGACGGCAAGGCCCATGACCAAAGAGACCGGAAAAACCACCCACTTCGGGTTCACCGACATCCCTGAGGAAGAGAAGGCCGACCGCGTACGCGGCGTCTTCGGCTCGGTCGCGTCGAAATACGACGTGATGAACGACGCCATGTCCTTCGGCATCCACCGCGTCTGGAAAGATGCGATGATGGACTGGCTGGCACCGCGCCCCGGCTCGAGGCTGCTCGACGTGGCGGGGGGCACCGGCGACATCTCCTTCCGCTTTCTCAAGCGCGCGGGCCACGGCCATGCCACGGTCTGCGACCTGACCGAGCCGATGCTGGTCGAGGGACGCAAGCGCGCCGAAGCGGGCGCCATGGCCGAGCAGCTCGACTGGGTGGTCGGCGACGCGATGGCCCTGCCCTTCGCCGACAACACCTTTGACGTCTACACGATCTCCTTCGGCATCCGGAACGTGACCCGCCCGCAAGAGGCCCTGAACGAGGCCTTCCGCGTGCTGAAGCCGGGCGGACGGCTCATGGTGCTGGAATTCAGCCAGATCCCCAACGAGCTGATGCAGAAGGTCTACGACCTCTATTCCTTCAACCTGATCCCGCGCATGGGGCAGGTGATCGCGGGCGACCGCGACAGCTACCAGTATCTGGTGGAATCGATCCGCAAGTTCCCCGATCAGGAAACCTTCCTCGGAATGCTGCGGGCTGCGGGCTTCGCCAACGCCAAGTACCGCAACCTGAGCATGGGGATCGCCTGCCTGCATTCGGGCTGGAAGATCTGACATGAAGGGTCCTCACAACATCTGGCGGCTGGTGCGCACCGGCGCCACCTTCGAGCGCACGGGTGCGATGGGCGTGGTGCTCGACGCAGTAGAGGCCCCGCCGGCCCTGCGCGCTGCCGCCCGCATCCTCGCCTGGCCCTTCAAGTGGTTGGGGTACGAGGGCGACCCGGCGATGCCGCCGGTGACCCGCGCGCTCTCGGCGCTCGGCCCGGCTTACATCAAGTTCGGCCAGGTGCTCTCGACCCGTCCGGACGTCGTCGGCGAAGAGCTCGCCAACCAATTGCGCGTGCTGCAGGACAAGCTGCCCCCCTTCCCGGTCGAGGCTGCCAAGGCGCAGGTCGAGACCGAACTCGGCGTGAAGGTCGACGAGGTCTTCTCCGAGTTCAGCCCCCCCGTCGCCGCCGCGTCGATCGCGCAGGTGCACAAGGCGCGGCTCGCCGAGACCGGCGAGACCGTCGCCGTGAAGGTGCTGCGGCCCGGCATCGAGCGGGCTTTCCGCAAGGATATCGATGCCTTCTGGCTCGCCGCCGATGCGATCAACTTTCTTTCGCCGGCCTCGCGACGGCTGCGCCCGCGCGACGTGATCGCCCATTTCGAGGGCGTGGTGAACGGCGAGCTGGACCTGCGACTGGAAAGCGCCTCGGCCAGCGAATACGCCGCCAACACCGTGGACGATGAGGGGTTCCAGCTTCCCGAGGTGGTCTGGGGGCTCTCGGGCCGCCGGGTGATGACGATGAGCTGGGCCGAGGGCGTGCCGCTCGGCGACAATGCCGCCATCGACGCCGCCGGTCACGACAGGGTGGAGCTCAGCGAACGGGTTCTTCAGCTCTTCCTCAACCACGCGCTGCGCGATGGATTCTTCCACGCCGACATGCACCAGGGCAACCTGAAGGTGGCGCCGAACGGCGACATCATCGCCTATGACTTCGGCATCATGGGCCATATCGACGAATACACCCGCCGGGTCTACGCCGAGATTCTCTACGGCTTCATCCGCCGCGATTACCGCCGCGTCGCCGAGGTACATTTCGAAGCTGGCTACGTTCCCGCCGACCAGGATGTCGACGAATTCGCCCGCGCGCTGCGTGCCGTAGGCGAGCCGATTTTCGGCATGGATTCGACCCGCATTTCCATGGGCCGCTTGCTCAACTACCTCTTCGAAGTGACCGAACGCTTCGGCATGGAGACCCGGACCGAGCTGATCCTGCTGCAGCGCACGATGGTGGTGGTCGAGGGCGTGGCCCGCTCGCTCAACCCCCATATGAACATCTGGAGCGTCGCGCGACCTGTGGTCGAGCAATACATCAAGACCTCCATCGGCCCCCGCGCCGCGCTGCGCGACTTTGCCAAGACCGCGCGGGTCATGGCCCGCTTTGGCCCGCGCCTGCCCGGTCTCGTCGAAGAGGCGCTGATCCGGCAGACGCAGGGGCTCGCCGATGAGCTCGAGTCGAAATGGGCCCGGCGGCTCGGCTGGGGCATCGGTGGGCTGCTCTCCGGCGCCGGGATCACCTTGGTCCTCCTGTCGATCTTCTGATCTGTCGTCCTGCGCCGCCCGTCACTCGGTCGGGCGGCGCAGCGCCACGACCTTGGTCGCCTCGATCTGCCAGCCGCCCTGCAACGTGAGCAAAAAGCCGCCTTCCGCGCGCCGCACCTCGTCGATGCGCATGTAGGATTGCGCCGGACGCGTCTCGGCAAGCACGCCTTCGTGGTAAAGCTCGACCTCGGCATGATAAAGCCCCTCCGGCAGGGGCGCGCCGCCAAGGTCCGTCCCGTCCCAGAGATAGCGGTCGCTCCCCGGCGTGAGCGACAGCCGGTTGCGCTCCGCGCCACTCGAATCGCGCAGCACGAGGATCGCGCTCTGTGCATCTTCCGGGAGATCGACATCGAAGGCGACCGCGGAGCCGTCGAAATAAGTGGTCCCCGCGACCAGCGACTCGAGTCCGATCCAGGAGGCCAACCGCTCGAATCCGCCGTCGCTGGCGAGTCCGGTCAAGCCGGTCAGCAAATCGTTGGTCAGCACCTGCTGCTCCACCGCCGAGAAGCTGGCGAGCTGCGACGCGTATTCGGTGGCGTCGACCGGATTGAAAGGGTCCTGGTTCTGAGCCTGGGTGGTCAGCATTCTCAGGAAAGTGTCGAAGTCGCTGGTCAGCGTTGACCTGCTGCTCCCGATCGCCACGGCGCTCGTCGCGCCCGCCGACGTCTGCGCGGCCGTTGAAATATCCACGTCTGTCTCCTTTGCCTAGAGCCTGAGGTCGAGCCCCGCCGCAGCAACGCGAGCAGGGGCCTTTGCCTGCGGCGCGCCTTGCGCCGCCGCCCCGTCAGGGACGCGGTGGTCCGGCCTGCCCGACCGCCCCTGCGAAGCGCCGCCGCGCCGCTGGCCAGAGAAACTGAGAGTGCTGCCCTGGTATCCCGCCTCCGTGAGCAAGCGCGCCAGCTGGTCCGCGTTCCGGCGCAACAGGTCGAGCGTATCCGGCCGATCCGCGCTCACTTGCAGCGCGACCCCGTGCTCGGATATCTGCATGTGGAACCGCACGCGGCCAAGTTCCTCGGGCTCGAGCTGCACTTCGAGTTTACCGCCGCTGCCGGTGACAATCGCTTCGGCGAGCTGCCGGACCGGCGACGGCAACGGCTGCCCACGGGCCGCCGCCAGCTGCTCCCGCGGCGATATCGCGTCTTTCGCCATGACGGCCTGCGTCGAGTCCCCCGAATGCGAGGCGACAGCTGGCTCGCGTGGATCGCCCTCCCATGCGAGCTGCGTCCGTTTCCCGTCCGAAACCCCGATCTCCCCTGCCGATGCCAGCGTGAAAGTCGGAGACACCGTCGCGGCCGTCACAGGCCGAGAGCCGGACACGGGCGCCTTGTCCAGGCTCACCTGACCCGGCGCGCTGGAGGCCCCCAGCGCACTTTCGGGGCGCTGCGACCTTGCTAAGGTCTCCTCATTCGGGATCGCCGATCTTACCTCTCGTCCTGTGTCTGGCCTTGGCAGGAACCCTGCGAGCACCGCGACATGTGGGCTTGTGGGGCGTCCATCATGCGGAAATGTCTTTCGTTGAAAGCCATCCGGCGCCGGAGCCGCATCCGCAGCGTTGATTCTCAATTTCGACCCGGCGCTGCGTGTTGGGATGGCCCTCGGATCAATTGGAGGGCGGGGCGGCTCGTGCCCATGAGCGACCGGCCCGGCCTGGTGCCGTGGCTGGCGCGAGGACCGGCCGGATTGGTCCGACGTCGCGGGACCCGCGTGTGGCGATAGGCCCGCCGGAGCCCGGGAGTCCGGCAACGTCCCTGTCTCCCGATCTCCGGACACCATGCCTGCGGAGCCAACCGCTGCGCGCTCGGGCGTCCGGGTTCTGACCCGCGGCGCGAGCATTGGCCCTGTCTCCGTCCCGCCTTCACCCTCAGCCAACACGACGTCGCCCGGTCCTTTCGAGCGTCCTTCCGCGCCGCTCTGAGCCCCGATGGGGCGCTCGGCAGGCTCGTCGGAGCGTTGGCACGCCGAGGCGCCCTCTCCGCCGTCTAAGACCGGACCGACCCCGGATCGGGAAACGCCCGAGCTGGCTTGCCCCTCGAGCGGGAGCCTATGGCCTGCACCGACGCCCGCAGAACGAGGTTCAGGGCTCGTCACGTCGTCACGCGTGGCGGGGGCGACCCCCGCAGCGACACCAAGCCACGGTCCGGCTTCCGTTCTGCCAACCTCCGGCGCGGCGCGAGGTGTCCTGATCGCGTGTCTCTCAGAAGACCGGGCGACGCCGGGGCGCGCGTCGAGCAAAATATCCGATGCCTTCTGCCGAGGCGCAGCCAGATGCGCACCTTGGCCACTCCCGGCGGACCGCTCGCGGGTGCGAGGTGCGCCCTCGGGGACCGCCGCCTCCTCTGCCGTCTCCCTCCTCCGGATTGGGGCGATCCCGACCCGGCGCACCTCCTGCGGATTGGCGGTGTCGAAGACCTGCTCCACCTTCTCGACCGGGACACTGACCACCCCGGGCACAGCGTCTGCGTCGGACAGCGTGTCCAGCGCCCGGTCAAGAGGGGACAGTTCTGGCCCCACCCCCCCTTCGTCCCCTGGGCGGGGCGCGGGGTCTTCGCGCTCTGCGGCGCCTTTCTTGACCTCCAGTTCCCCCGCCTCGACCGCCGGCGCATCCGGCCGCCCGGGCATCGCGACGTCGCGAAAGGTCGCCTGAAAATCGGCCTGGGGGTCACCGGAAAGGACGCTCCCCTGCGGCGGCGAGTCACCTTGTTGTCCGGGCATCGCACCAGCGGACCGCAGTTCTTGCAGATTTGGAAGCATCGCCTGCATCGGGAACATGCTGTCGACCCCTGGTCATCCGATCTTCGAAGACGATATCCGGGGACCCGCTAAGAATACCTTTACCGAGACTATTTTAAGCATCGTGGAGAGCGCTTCGACGAATCGACAGGAGCAAGTCCATGATAGACCAGACTGGTCCGGCGACCGCAGCACCCAACCGCCTGCTGAACCGCCTGTTTATCTCGCAGATGCTGCAATTCTCGGGGGCCTTCGAGACGCGCGGCCTCTTCGGCGGCGGCGCGGGAGAGGCGCAGTTCGCCTCCTTCCTGCGCGACGAATACGCCAATCGGCTCGCGGACCGGGTGGCCCTCCTGCCGACCCAGCCCAGCCGGACGCCGCGGGCGCCGTGACCGCCCCTTCCCGCCGCACAACGCCCGGCGACCCGGCAGAGGCGCGGCTTCTGGCCGTGCTCGAAGCCGAGCGGCGCGCGCTGCTCGCCGGCGAGCTCGCGCAGCTTTCCGAACTTGCGCGCAGGAAGGAAGCCTGCCTTGAGCTCTATGCCGCGGACCCATCGCGCTTGCCGCACCGGGCGCCTCGGCTTCTCGCAGCTCTGCGTCGCAATCAGAGGCTGCTGGAGATGGCGCTGCAGGGGCTCGCCGCGGCGCAGGGCAGGCTTGGCACCTGGCAGCGGCTGGGGAGACAGATGGACACCTACGACCCGAACGGACGCAAAACGAGGATCGGCCCGGGGCCGGCGGGCCGCATTCAAAAGAAACTTTAGACACTGAGGCCTCGAGCCGGGGCAAATTCGCAGCTGACTTAGGCTTGGCTTAACATCTTCCTCTCTAGGGTGAGCTGGCATCCAGAGCTGGATGGCGCAGGGGGGCAGGGCTCCTGGCTGCTTCGTCAGAACGACGTCCCGAGAGGTTTCGCCCCTCTCCCCGTGGCGCAGATCAGCGCCAAGGGAAGAGTGTCCTGCAGGACAAGGGGTCGGGACCGGAGACAGGAATGGCGCAAAGCGCCACATTCAAGGACGAAAAAGATGTCTAGCATCCTGACGAACAACGGCGCGATGGTCGCGCTGCAGACCCTCAAGTCGATCAACATGAACCTCGCCAGCACGCAGGGCGAGATCTCGACCGGCAAGAGCGTGGCCACCGCCAAGGACAATGCGACCGTCTGGATCACCTTGGCGTTCGAGGAATAGGCCCGCTGTGTCTGGATCATGTCGGTCAGCTCATGCGCCACGTCGGTGGTGGATTCCTCGCGCGCGTAGGACTTGATGTCGCCGGTCGGCCCGTCCCCCGCGTCCCAGAGGAAGTAAGAGCCGCTTTCCGGCGAGGGCTTGAAGGTCTGGTTGTCCATCGGGATCATGCCGTTCGGGTTCGGCAGGTCGGCGAGCGGAATCTGGTAGAGCGTCTTGCTGACCCCGCTGTCATAGAGCGCGTTGACGAAACCGTTCTCGTCCACCTCGACCGAGACCATATTGCCCACCGGCGAGCCATCCTTGGCGATGGAGATCGGCGCAAAGCTGTTGGACAGCTGCGACAGGCCGATGCTGTCGCCGACCGCGCCGATGTCGACCTCGATCGGCCCGCCGGCCACGGTCACCGTCATCTTGCCCGTGGTGGCATTATAGGCACCGCCGGAGACGGTGGTGACCGTGCTGATCTTGCCGCCTGCCGCGCGGGTGTCGTCGAAAGTGACCACATATTCGCCGATCACGGCGCCGGCGGAGGCGGAATCGGTCATCACGATGGTCCATTCGTTCGACATGCCGGTCGCCGGGACCGTCGGCGTGAAGGTCATCGCGATGTTCTGCGACACGCCGAGATTGTCGAAATATTCCACCGACAGCGTCTCGGAGGCTCCGTCGGAATCGGACATCGTGGCGGTGGCGGGCAGATTCAGGCTCATCTCCACCGCGGTGGTCGGGTCGCCCTGCAGGTTGAGGCTGAACCGCACCGGCTCGAGTCCGTCGACCGTATCACGCGGGAAGTTCGGGATGGTGCCGTCGATGTCCGCCGGCCAGCCCATGAGGAAATAGCCGAGTTCATTGGCAAGATACCCTTCCTCGTTGATGCGGAAGGAGCCGGTGGACGTGAGCAGAAGCTCGGGCTCGGTCGGATTGGCCTGGTATTGCGGGCCGCCGACGACGGGCAGCATCCCCCTGCCCCGCACTGCAAGATCGGTGGCGTTGCCGGTGGTCACCAGAGATCCCTTCTGGTCGATCACCCGCATGTTCGAGGACATGACCCCCCCCGCCGTGTAGGAGCGCCCGCCATCGGTCATCACCAGCGCGTTGAACTCCGTCTCGGCCCGGCGATAGCCGTAGGTCGAGGAATTGGCGATATTGTCGGAGATCGCCGCGAGCCTGCTGGCATTCGCGGTCAGCCCCGAGACACCGGCGTTCAAAGACGAAGAGATGGTCATGGGCGCACCTTTCTGCTGTCACCTGTTGCCGTCCCCTGAGCCTACGGACGGCGACTTAACGGCGGGCTAACAGGTAAAATCCCGACCATTTCCGCTGCTGAGGCGAGGCGCTCGGGATTACTTGCGCAGGAAGATCACCTCGACCCGGCCGTTCCGCGTGTCCATCGGGTTCCCGCGCGAGGGTTCGCGGTCCGCGTGGGCGGTGCTGCGGGCGATGCGCGCCTTGGGCACGCCCTCGTCCTGCAACAGCCTGCGCATCCAGGACGCCCGCTCGCCCGAGATGTCCCACGAGCGGTCCCGCGCCAGCACGATCGGCGCCGCGGGCACGTGGCCCTCGACGGCCAGAGGGTTGCGCACCGTCCGGCTCGCCCCGGCGATGATCTGTGCCAGCCGCCGCAGCAGGAAGGTCGGGCTGCCGTCCTGAGCAAAGAGCCGCGCGTCGGGGGTTTCGAAGAGTTCCACCACCAGCCCCTCGTCGGTGACCCGGGTCACCACGTGGCGCATCAGCCCGTCATCCACCATGCTCTCGCCATGGCGCCCGGTGAGCCGGTCGCGCAGCTCCTCGAGCTCCGCCGTCTCGGCCGCCTCGGGGTCGGACTCGCCCATGGTCTCGCTGCCCCGCGCCGCGTCCTTCTCGGTCGCCTCGAGCGCGGTCGAGCCGGTGCCCATGCGCGGCAGCACGTTCTCGGAAAAGGTGCTCTCGCCGCCCATCAGCCCATCCCCGCCGCCCGAGATCCGGGCCACGGCAATGGTCGGGTTGAAGTAATCCGCAAGTCCCTTGCGCTGTTTCTCGGTCGTCGCGTTGAGCAGCCACATGAGCATGAAGAAGGCCATCATCGCCGTCACGAAATCCGCGTAGGCGACCTTCCAGGCGCCGCCATGATGAGCATGGCCGCCGCCCTTCTTCTTCCGCTTGATGATGACTGGCGCGACATTGCTGTCGGCGGCCATATCCATCCCCTTCCAAACACCCCGCACCGGGAATAGCCCGCGCGCTGTTACCCCTGCCTTAAAATTTAGAAATCTTCCGAAAATCCGCCCTGGTCCCGACCACCACGGCGCCCGCCAAGCGGAACCGCGCCGCAACCGTGCCGCAGAACCCACAGCAGCAACCCTGCGGCAGGTGATCCATGGACAGGGCCGTGGTTTGGCTCTAGCTCTGGGGAAAACACGAAAGCGAAACGAGGACGTGATGGCACGACGGGCAGGTATCGCGGCACTTCTGGCCGGGGCGACGGCGCTGGCGGGGGCTGCCCATCCGGAGACTGTGCCGAGTTACAATCTCTATGGCTTGCCCGGGCTCGTGGACATGCCCGACGCCAACATGTCGCCCGATGCGACGCTGGGGCTGACCTTCGGTCGCATGGGCACCGCCAACCGCGGCTCCGTCAGCTTTCAGATCGCACCGCGGCTCGTGGGCACCTTCCGCTATACCGGCATCGGCAGCTTCGATCACCGCGCCTCGGTGGACGGGGTCTATTACGACCGCAGCTTCGATCTGCGCTTCCAGCTGCTGACCGAAGGCGACTGGCGCCCCTCGGTGGTCGTGGGTCTGCAGGATTTCATCGGCACCGGCATCTACAGCGGTGAGTACATCGTCGCCACCAAGACGATCACCCCCGGGCTGCAGATCACCGGCGGCCTCGGCTGGGGCCGTCTGGCCAGCTACAACGGGTTCGGCGGCTTCGGCACCCGCTCCGAAGAGGTGCTCGACGAAGGCGGCCAGCCCACCACCGACCGCTGGTTCCGCGGCGATATCGCGCCCTTTGGCGGCGTCGCCTGGTCGCCGGACGACCGGCTGACGTTCAAGCTCGAGTATTCCTCGGACCAATACGATCTCGAGCGCGAAAACTCGACCTTCGATCACAATTCACCGATCAACATTGGCATGGACTACCGCTTCAAGGGCGGCAGCCAGCTCTCGCTCTACTATGCCTACGGCAGCACGATCGGCGCCCAGTACACCTATACGATGAACCCCAAGACGCTTGGCGTTCCCGGCGGTGTCGAGAGCGCGCCGCTTCCGATCAAGCCGCGTACCGGCGCCGAGGCGCGCGATCTTGGCTGGACCAGCGACCTCGCCGCGACCGAGGCCACGACGCAGGCCCGGCTTGCGCGCAGCCTGAAGCGCGAGAAACTGGAGCTCGAGGGCTTCCGTCTGGAGCCGCATCGCGCCACGCTGCGGCTGCGCAACGAGACCTATGGCGCCACCTCGCAGGCCGTGGGCCGCGCCGCACGCTCGATGAGCCGGATCATGCCCGGCTCTGTCGAGGAATTCGTGATCATTCCCTCGGAAAAAGGGGCCCCGGCCTCGGCGATCACCCTGCGCCGCTCGGATCTCGAAGCTCTCGAGAACGAGGCCGCGACCGAGATGCTGGTGCGCGCCCGCTTCGGCGAGGCGCCCGCTGACACCCCGGCGCAGGAACTGGAAAGCTACCCCAAGTACCTGTGGTCGCTGGCGCCCTATTACGGCTATGCCACGTTCGATCCGGACGGGCCGCTGCGGCTCGATCTCGGCGCTTCGCTGCGTGGCACCATCGAGTTCACGCCGAACATCGTCCTGAGCGGCTCGCTCAACAAGAAGATCGTCGGCAATCTCGACGAGGTGACCCGCGAGTCCGAATCCAGGCTGCCGCGCGTGCGGACGGATTACGCCGAATACGCCCGTCAGGCCGACCCGCGCATCCCGCGCCTGACGCTGGGGTTCTATGGCAAGCCCGCGGCGCAGCTCTACAGCCGCCTGACGCTGGGCTATCTCGAGCCGATGTACGCCGGCGCCTCCGCCGAGCTGCTGTGGAAACCGGCCACCAGCCGTTTCACCCTCGGCGCAGAGCTCAACTACGTCGAGCGCCGCGACTTCGACATGCTCTTCGGACTGCAGGGCAACGAGACCACCGACCCGGTCACCGGCATCACCCGCAGCTTCCCGCATGTGAACGGCCACGTTTCGGCCTATTACGACTTCGGCAATGGCTACAACGCGCAGCTCGATGTCGGCCGCTACATCGCCGGCGATGCCGGCGCGACGGTGACACTCACCCGCGAGTTCGCCAACGGCTGGCGGATCGGCGCCTTTGCCACGAAGACCGATGTCTCGGCCAAGGACTTCGGCGAGGGCTCCTTTGACAAGGGGCTGCTCTTCACCATCCCGGTCTCTATCGGCACCGGACAGCCTTCGCGCAACGACAGCACCCTCACCATCCGCTCGGTGCAGCGCGACGGCGGCGCCAAGCTGGCCATCGACGACCGGCTCTACGAGCGCATCCGCGAAAATCACGAGCCCGACGTGGCCGCCTCCTGGGGAAGGTTCTGGCGATGACCCTGAAGACCACCTGCCGCGCCGCGCTTCTGGGCGGGCTGATCGCCGCGCTCGCCGGCTGCGGCAACGACGACCGGCGCGACCCCCTGCTCGAAAGCGCCTACAGCAGTCTGTTCGGGCCGAGCGACGAGGACAACAAGCCGATTTCCGATCAGGAGATCGCAGCAACGCTCGCCGCCACCGACCTGCCGGTGCTCCGCCTGCGCATCGAAGACCGCAAGTCCGAAGCCGTGGCGCTTGAAATCGAGCGCAACGGAGAGCACCGGACCTATGGCACCGCCAGCCGCCAGGCCATCGTCCTGCGCCACGGCATGATCACCGCGACGCGCGGTCTCGGCGGCGACCTGATGTCGGTCGAGGAAGATGCGCTGCTGCGCCTCGTGCGCGCCCGCAGCGCCGGACAGGCGCGCTACGTCCAGCGCTTCCTGACGCCGGAGGATGTCACCGAGGTGCTGACCTACAGCTGCAGCGTGACCCCGCAGCAGCAGGTCGAGGTCATTCCGGGTGTCTCGGGCATGGCCGTCCGTGCCGCCTGCAGCAGCGAGACGGAGCCGGACTTCGCCGATGTCTACATCGTCGATGCCGGGGGCGAGATCGTCGGCGCGCGGCAATGGCTGGGCGAAACCACCGGCTACGTCACCCTGCAACAGTTGCGGCGCTGATCAATGCAGACCGACGCGCCTGACCACGGTCGCCGCCATCAGGCGCAGATCGTAGCACAGGCTCCGTCGGCGCGCGTAGATCAGGTCGAGCCGGGCCTTGCGCGGCACGCAGCGGCGGCAATAGACCCCCTCGGTCTCGTCGGCATCGCGGCAAGGCGCCAGCAGGCGCTCCTCGGTGCGGTGAAAGGCCAGCGTGGCCAGACCCGTCACCCCCGGCCGTGCGCGCAGCACCTCGGCATAGAGCTCGGGGAACATCTCGGTGTAGCGGCGCAGCGGCGGGCGCGGGCCGACAAAGCTGATGTCACCACGCAGGATGTTCCAAAGTTGCGGCAGCTCGTCGAGCCGGTGACTTCTGAGAAATTTTCCCGTTTCCGAGATCCTGTCGGTTTTGTCCCCGCCCGAGACGCCGCGGTCGCCCGCGTCCGGGCGCATGGTGCGGAATTTCCAAAGGCGGAAGCCCCGGTCCGGGCTGCGCATGCGCTCGGAAAGATAGAACACCGGCCGACCGTCGCGCAGCAGGAGCACGAGGCAGATACCAAGGATCAGCGGCGACAGCAGGACGAGCAGCAGCGCGGCAAGGCAAATGTCGAGCACGCGCTTCGAAACCGTCATTCCCATCTGTCTCCTGCAAGCAATCGCGCACCGCGGCGCGAAGAAATCGCCAAGCCCGGCTGCCGCTGCGGCGCAAGCGACTTTTCCCAAGCCTCAAAACTGTCTATCACTTCGAGCAAAGCTTTAGAAACCCTCGGAACGTCCCGGAGACCCCCGTGTTGAAACTCTCGCGTAGTCTTTTTGCCGTCGCTGCGAGCCTTGCTCTTCTGGGGGGCTGCGCGCTGCCGCGTGGCGCCGCGATGCAATCCGAGATCCTCGCCCAGGCCGACAAGCAGAACCCGACCTTCCAGGTGGTCGAGGTGACCCGCGCGAACATGCCGCTGATCGCTTCTTGGCCGCAGACCGGCCCGACGCTCGACGGCCGCTGGCCGCGCACCTCGACCGGAACCAACCAGAGCGTCATCCAGACCGGCGACCACATCGACATCCGCATCTGGGACAGCCAGGAAAACTCGCTGCTGACCAACCCCGCCGAGAAGTTCACCGTGCTGCCCGCGGTCGAGGTCGGCGCCAATGGCGCGGTCTTCCTGCCCTACGTCGACGAGGTCTTCGTGCGCGGCCTCAGCCCGGCGTCGGCGCGCGGCCGCATCCAGGAAAAGCTCGAGGCCATCGTGCCGACGGCGCAGGTGCAGGTGAGCCTCACCGAGGGCCGTGGCAACGCCATCGAGATGGTCAGCGGCGTCGCCCGTCCGGGCAGCTTCCCGATGCCCTCGCGCAACTACAAGATCCTCGGCGCCATCGCCGATGCGGGCGGCATCAACCCCGGCCTGAAGAACCCGCTGGTGCGGCTCATCCGGCAGGGCACCACCTACGAAATCTCGGCCCGCACCCTGATGGAGAGCGGCGCCTACAACTCGCTGCTGCTGCCCGGCGACACGGTTGTCATCGAAGAGGACTACCGCACCTTCACCGGCATGGGCGCCTCGTCGCGGCAGACGCTTGTCAACTTCCCCAAGGACGAGATCAACGCGCTCGAGGCGCTGTCGCTGATCGGCGGGCTCTACGACGTGCGCGCCGATCCCACCGGGGTGATGGTGCTGCGGGAGTACACGCCCAAGCAGCTGGGGTCGGGCGCTGCCAGGCCGAACATGCAGCAGGTCGTCTTCACCTTCGACATGACCACCGCCGACGGGCTCTTCGCGGCGCGCAAGTTCCCGATCTACCCCGACGACGTGGTGCTGGCGACCGAGAGCCCGCTGGCCGGCCTGCAGACCCTGCTGAGCATCATCAACAGCGGCGTGACCACCACGCAGCGCACCACCGCGCTCGTCAACTGACACCGGGCGGTGCCCTATCAGAAAACGAGAAGGGCGCTCCCGCAGGAGCGCCCTTTGCCGTTTCAGAGCCGTTTGCAGTCGGTGAGCCCGGCTCACTCCGTGACCGAGGCGAGATAGGCGTAGACGTCTTGCATGCCTTTCTTCAGCTTGAAGGTCATGCCCGAGCGCGCGGAGCTGTCACCGAGATATTCCTGCAGGAAACCCGAGGGATCCTGCACGTAGGTCTCGAGGCTCGCCTCGTCCCAGACCAGGCCCTTCTGACCGGCCTCGACGATGGAGGCCTTGTAGCGGTAGCCGTCCTCGCTGCCCGCGACGCGGCCGACCACCCCGTAAAGGTTCGGCCCGGTCCGGCCACCTTTCTGGATCGGCGTGCCATCGTCTGCCTGGATCACGTGACAGGCGCGGCAGCGCTGCTCGAAGAGCTTCTTGCCCGCCTCGGCGTCCCCGGCCTGGGCGGAGCCCGCCACGAACGCGGCCGCGATGCCCAGCATCATCTTGCTATACATACCATTCTCCAGTTTCGCGTCTCCGGTTACGGTTCTAGGGCAGTCTGCCCCGCGATGCGCTGCGACGGAATGCCCGGCGCGGGAAAAATGCCGCGACTTGACCTTGTCGCGGGCAGCAGTGAAACAGACGCTTCAGAAGGAGGCGCCGCATGGCCCAAGACATTCCCGCGTGGGTGGAGGACACCCTCGTTCCGGTGGACAAGCTCGAAGTGCACCTCAAGGGGCTGCGCCACAAGGCGGTCTCGGTCTTTGTCATGCGCGAGGGACGGACGCTGCTGCAGCGCCGGGCGCTGGAAAAATACCATACGCCGGGTCTCTGGGCGAACACCTGCTGCACCCATCCGCATTGGGACGAAAGCCCGCGCGACTGCGCGCTTCGGCGTCTCGACGAGGAACTGGCGCTGCGCGGGCTCGATCCGCAGTACCGCGGACAAGTGGAATACCGGGCCGAGGTCGGCGGTGGCATGACCGAGCACGAGCTTGTCGATATCTTTGTGGCAGAGGCCAGGCCAGGGGTCGAGCCCGCGCCGAACCCCGCCGAGGTCATGGACACCGAATGGCTCACACTGTCCGAGGTGCGCAAGCGCATCGCTGCGCAGCCCGAGGCCTTCACCCCCTGGCTGCGCATCTATCTCGCCGAGCATGGCGAGATGATCCTCGGCTGACGCGTCAGCGCCGTTTCTTGAGATAGACGTAATAGGCTCCGCCGCCGCCGTGCTTGATATGCGCCTCCGAGACCTGCAGCACGCAGGCCGAGAGCGGCGGCATCCGCAGCCATTGCGGCACCTGGGTCTTAAGAACGCCGCGGCGGCGCGGCATGGGGTCGTGCGGATCCTCGCGCATCCCCTTGCCGGTGATCACCAGAACCAGCCGGAAGCCGCGCATCTGCGTGCCGAGGATGAAGCCCGCCAGCTCGCGGTGCGCCTGGTCCAGCGTCATGCCGTGCAGGTCGATCCGCGCCTCGGGCTGCAGCTTGCCGCGCTTGAGCCGGCCAAAGGCCTTGGCATCCATGCGCACCGGGTCCTGCGCCAGCCGGTCCGAGGTCGAGGCGAAGAAGTCGTGCCGCTCCTGCGGGGTCGGCGCGCGGGTCCCGAGCGCGAAATTATGCACCGGGTCGCGGGGCACTATCGGCTTGCGCAGCTTCGCGGGCTTGGGGGCAGGGGTTTCGGGGGCCATCTTTCGGCCCGGCAGCTTCTCGGCGCTGCGCGCGACAAGCTGCCAGAGCTCAAGCTCGTCCGGACGCAGCTTGCGGCGGCTCACAGCACCGACTCCGGCAACAGCGCATAGGCGCGCTGGATCGGCAGGAGCACCACCAGACGGCCCGGATCCTTCATCGTGCCGGCCTTGCGCCCGGCCGCGTCGCCGGTGCCCATGAAGACATCGGCACGCTGCGGACCCTTGATGGCGGAACCGGTGTCCTGCGCGATCATCAGCCGGTGCAGGGGCTCGGCGCCCGCTTTCTCGATCCACACCGGCGCGCCAAGAGGCACGTAGGCAGGATCCACGGCAATCGAGCGCAGCGGCGTGATCGAACGGTTCATCGCCCCAAGCGGGCCGAGCTCGGCGGGCACCTCGTTCACCTCGCGGAAGAAGACGTAGGAGGGGTTGTGCATCAGCAGCTCGGCCCCGTCCTCGGGATTGTCGCGCACCCAGGACTTGATGACCTGTGCCGAGACCTCGTGCAGGCTGAAAATGCCGCGCGCCACCAGCTCCTTGCCGATCGAGCGGTAGGGATGACCGTTGGCGCCGCCGTAGCCGACCCTGAGGTGCTGCCCGTCGGGCAGGCGGATGCGGCCCGAGCCCTGCACCTGCAGGAAGAAAAGCTCGACGGGGTCGGCGACCCAGGCGATCTCGAGCCCGCGGCCCTGCAGGACGTCGCCGGTGAGAATATCGCGCCGGGTCAGCCACGGACCTTCGGTCTCGGCGATCTCGGGCGGCAGGCGGTAGACCGGGTGGGTGTGGAGCGGATCACGCTGCAGGGAACCGTCTATCTCCGGCTCGAAATAACCGGTGAAGAGCCCGCCGGTGCCTTCCTCGGCATCTTCCGGCGCGCCGGTGATCATCACCGGGCGGAAGAACAGCTCGAAGAACTCGCGGGCATCCCCGGCATCCCGCGCGAGTGCGCAGAGCGACCGCCAGTCGGGGTCGGTCATATCGCCGCAGGTGTTCAGAAAAACCGAAAGGGCGGCGGAATGATCATCCGTCGCCCATCCGTCGAGATCGCCGAAGCTCAGGATCTCGTAGTTGGTGTCGCTTTCCGCAGCGGCCATGGTCCCTGCCAGTATTGCTCCTGTCAGCACGGCCGCCCGGATCGCGCGCCTCATTCGTCGGTCGCGACCAGCTGCCAGTTGGGATCGTCGCTACCCATGTTGCGGGCGTAGGTCCAGACATCCTTCTGACGTTTTACCGATGTCGGGCTGCCCTCGATCACGGTGCCCGAGGCATCCTTCACAACCGAGGTCAATTCGCCGGTGTAGCGCACGGTGATCTCGGCCAGCTTGGAGACTTCGTCAAAGGCCGCCTCGACAAGGGACATCTCGCGCACGCCGACGAATTCGGCCTCGATGGTCAGGCCTTGCTGGCGGCGGTGCTCGACCACTTCGGCAAAGCTCTCATACACATCCTCGGCGAGGAAGGGCTTGAGCTCTTCCACATCTCCGCGCTCGAATCCCATGAGGATCATCTCGTAGGCACCGCGCGCGCCACCGAGGAACTCGCCCACGTTGAAGCTTGGGTCGACCGCCTTCATTTTGGCCAGCGCCTTGGCCGAGGGGCTGCCCTCGGGGGCATGGTCGATGATGTCGTGGTCAGGCCCGCCCTCGATCACCTCGAAGTCGCGACGGCTGTCGTCACGGCGGGACGGTGCCTGCACGGGCGGCTTCTCGAACCCGTCGCGTGTGCCCAGCACGCTCCGCAGACGCAGGATCAGAAAGATCGCGATCGCGGCAAGTACCAGCAGCTGGACGATCGGCATATTCATCGGCACCTCTTGGGCAAAACATGGAAAATCTGGTGTTGCATTCCTATGTAGGCACTGGGCAGCGCCAAGTCTACCAGTGCGCACCCACGGAAAAGGAGTGAGGCCATGTGGCTATTTCTGGCATTCGTCGCGGTGCCGCTCATCGAGATCACGCTGTTCATCCAGGTCGGAGGGCTGATCGGCCTGTGGCCGACGCTGCTGATCGTGGTGGTGACCGCCATCCTCGGCACGGCTCTGGTGCGGCGCGAGGGTCTTCGGGCGCTGTCGGATCTGCAGAGCTCTTTCTCTCGGCTTCAGGATCCGACCCGACCGCTGGCGCATGGCGCGATGATCCTGTTTTCCGGCGCGCTTCTGCTCACGCCCGGCTTCTTCACTGACGCCTGCGGTTTCGCGCTGCTGATCCCAGCGGTGCGGGACGCGGTGATGCGTTTCATCTCGAGCCGCATCAAGGTGCAGCGTTTCGAGATGGGCGGGCATCCCCAGAGCGGCCCGCGCCCGCAGACCGAGCCCTATCGCCCCGGCCCGCAGACACAAGATGACGTGATCGAGGGGGAATTTACCGAGATTCCCGGCTCAAAGCGCCCCAATCACCCAGGGTCAGGTTGGACTAAGCATTGAGCCGTTTCCCCGGGGCTGCTATTCGGAAACAAAATCCAACAGGAGCTTTCCATGGCTGAAATCAGCGAAAACGGCGCGGCAGACGCGCAGCAGTCCCCGGCAGCGGTCAAGATGAACGTACTCGCGCAGTTCGTGCGCGACATGAGCTTCGAGAACATCCTTGCGCAGAAGGGCGTGACCGGTGAGGTCCAGCCCGACGTTCAGGTGCAGGTGAACCTCGATGCCAAGAAGCGCTCGGCCGACAACCAGTACGAAGTCGTTCTGAAGCTGAAGGTCGAGTCCAAGTCGAAGGCGACCGGCGACATGCTGTTCATCCTCGAGCTGGACTACGCCGGCGTGTTCAACATCGAAGGCGTCCCGCAAGAGCAGCTGCACCCGTTCCTGCTGATCGAATGCCCGCGCATGCTCTTCCCCTTCGTGCGCCGCATCGTGTCGGATGTGACCCGCGACGGTGGCTTCCCGCCGCTGAACCTCGAGACGATCGACTTCGTCGCGCTGTACCGCAACGAGATCGCGCGCCGTCAGCAGGCAACTGCCGCGGCCGGCGAAGAGCGCAAGCTCGACGCCTGAGCGCTTGCGAGGTGGCGGGGCTTCAGCCCCGCGACCAGAGCGCCTTTTCTCCGAGTTTTTCGACAAAGGCGGCGTGAGCCGCCTTTTCTTCCTCGGTGATGCGCGAAGGCAGGGCCACGGGCCGCCGGGACGGTCGCCATTCCTCTTCGCCTCCCGCGCTGTTGCGGCCAGAGGACACCGGCGCCAGCACCAGGTCCGGTTGCTTGCCGCCGATCAGTTCCAGATAGACTTCCGCAAGGATCTCGCTGTCGAGCAGTGCCCCGTGCAGCGTCCGGCTGGAGTTGTCGATGCCGAAACGGCGGCAGAGCGCGTCCAGTGACGCGGGCGAGCCGGGGAACTTCTTGCGCGCGATCATCAGCGTGTCGATGGCGCAATCCTTTGGAAGTTGCGGACGGTTCGCCCACTTCAATTCTGCATTGAGAAATTTCACGTCGAAGCTGGCGTTGTGGATCACCAGCTTGGCGTCCGTACCGATAAAGGCGATGAACTCGTCGACGATCTTGGCGAAGACCGGCTTGTCGCGCAGGAAGTCGTCGCCCAGCCCGTGCACCTCGAAAGCCTCCTGCGGCATCGCGCGCTCGGGGTTGATGTACTGGTGATAGACCTTGCCCGTCGGCACGTGGTTGTAGAGCTCGACCGCGCCGATCTCGACGATGCGGTCGCCCTGTTCCGGCTCGAAGCCGGTGGTTTCGGTGTCGAGAACGATCTCACGCATCGATCCGCCTTTCGATTTCTTTCAGAACAGCCTGAACCTGCGCGCGGGCATGGTCCAGCGTGTCCGTTGTGATGACAAAATCCGCGCGGGCGCATTTCTCGGCATTGGGCATCTGGCGGGCGAGGATGCGATCGAGATCCTCCGCGCTCATCGTGCCCCGCGCCAGAACCCGGTCGCGCTGGATGTCTTCGGGAATGGTGACACAGGCCACCGCGTCGAACTCGGTCTCGGATCCGGTCTCGTAGAGCAGGGGGATGTCGAAGACGCCGATGGCCTCGGGGTGTGTTCTGTCGAACTCTGCACGATCGGCTCGCACCAGCGGGTGCACGATGGACTCGAGGCGCTTCAGCGCCGTGCGATCCGCCGCAATGACCTCGCGCAGGGTCTCACGTGAAACCGCGCCATCGACGATGGCCTGCGGGAAGGCCGCACCGATGGCAGCGACCGCCGCGCCGCCCGCAGCATAGAGCCTATGGACCGCCGCATCGGCGTCCCAGACCGGACAGCCCGCCTCGGCAAAGAAGCCTGCGGTCTGCGACTTCCCCATGCCGATGGATCCGGTGAGACCGAGCCTGAACCGCATCAGAGCACCGCGTCGCGGGTCGCCTGATCCACCACCGGGCGTTTGCCGAACCAGCGCTCGAAGCCCGGCACCGCCTGGTGCAGCAGCATGCCCAGGCCGTCGACGCAGGTGCAGCCCAGCTCGCGGCCGATACGCAGCAGGCGGGTCTCCAGCGGCGTGTAGACGATGTCGGTCACCAGCGTGCCGGGCCGCAGCCCGTCCAGAGGCACCCGCAGCTCGGGCTTGCCGACCATGCCGAGCGAGCTGGTGTTGACCACCGTGTTCGCCTCTTCCAGCACGTTTCCCGCATGCACCCAGTCGATGACATGGATACGCTGACCGAAGTCCTCGCGCAGCTTCTCGGCGCGCAGCCGCGTACGGTTGCTGAGATAGATTTCCGGCACCCCGGCCTCGAGCAGCGCGGTGATCACCGCGCGCGAGGCACCGCCCGCGCCCAGCACCACCGCCGGGCCGGCAGTGGCGCGCCAGTCGGGAGCGCCCTGCTTGAGGTTCTCGAGAAAGCCGTAGCCATCGGTGTTGTCGGCGTAGATCTTGCCGCCCTCGCGAAAGGTCAGCGTGTTCGCCGCACCGATAAGCGTCGCCCGGTCCGAGACCATGTCGGCGATCTCCATCACCCGCTCCTTGTGCGGAATGGTGATGTTCACCCCGACAAAGCCGATCTCGGGCAGCAGGCGCAGCGTTTCTTCCAGCTTCGCTGCGGGCACGTCCATCGGGATGTAGTGCCCGGAAAGCCCGTAGCTCTTCAGCCAGTGTCCATGCAGCCGAGGAGAGCGGGAATGCGCGATGGGTGAGCCGATGACACCCGCAAGAGGGATCCGCTCGCCGCTCATCCGGCAATCACCCCGCGCACTTCCAGAAAGCCCAGAAGCTCCAGCAGCGGCAGCCCCAGAATGGTGAAATGGCTTCCCTCGATACTCGCAAACAGTCGCACGCCTTCCTCCTCCAGCTTGAAACCACCCACGGACGTGCGCAGGCTCTCCCAGTTTCTCTCTATATAGTCATCAAGATAGGCTTCCGAGAAAGCCCGCATCTTGAGACGTGCAACGCCGACGTGACGCCAGACCGGCTCGCCAGCCTCGTAGATGACCGCCGCCGACAGAAGCTGCAGCCGCTGGTCGCGCAGCTCCAGGAGCTGGGCACGGGCCTCTTCGGGGCTTTCTGGCTTGGAATAGAGCTTGCCGTTGCAGCTCAGCACCTGGTCGCAGCCAAGCACCAGCGCGCCGGGGACGCGGGCCGACACCTTGCGCGCCTTATACTCGGCCAGCGCGTCCGCCACGTCGCGCGGCGCGGCGCCCTCCGCCAGAAGCGAATCGCGAATCGAGGATTCATCGACGCGCGCCACTTCGATTCCGAACGGAACGCCGGCGGCGCGCAGCATTTCGGCGCGGATCTGGGAGCCGGAGGCGAGGACGAGCGGAAGACTCATGGGGATAAACCTGTTCGCAGACTTGGGCCTTTGTCAGGGGAAGCTTCTGGGGAAAATCGCCCCCGGTTTCAAGGCTGGGGAGATCTCTTCAGGCTCACGTCGAGTCGCGGTGATTCCTGAGTCTGTGGGTTTGGATAACTCCCCGCTGTGGAGAACCGGATCCGGACGGATCTCTCCAAGATCTGTCCACAATGGGGTATCACGCGCTATAAGGGCTTATTTATATGATCCAAACATAGTTTCACCCAAAGCAGATCCGACAGATCTCCGCAGATCTATCCACAGAAGGATCCGCCGTGGACAGAGCTCCGTGAAACATTTGATCCACCGGACTCGGGTTACCTATAATCAAAATCATCTCTTCTTTTCTTTATTTAATTTTTTGAAATCCAGGCGGGCTGGCACCGAACCGCTCCGGGAATTGACTTCGACCGGGGGAGGGGATAGGCATCTTCTCAACACCTGTTCTGGTGGGACCTTCCCAAAAGACACACGCAGATAGCTGCGAAACGACGGCCGATCGCGGCCCGGAGGAATTCATGACTGATGCCGATATCGTCGAGCGTCTGAACCTGTCCGATCTCAAGGCGCAGAGCCCGAAGGATCTCCTGGCGATGGCCGAGGAGCTCGAGATCGAGAACGCATCGACGATGCGCAAGGGCGAGATGATGTTCCAGATCCTGCGCGAGCGCGCGGACGAAGGCTGGACCATCTTCGGAGATGGCGTTCTCGAAGTGCTGCAGGATGGCTTCGGCTTCCTGCGTTCGCCCGAGGCGAACTACCTGCCGGGCCCCGATGACATCTATGTCTCGCCCGACATGATCCGGAAATACTCGCTGCGCACCGGCGACACCATCGAAGGCGAGATCCGTGCGCCCGACAACGAAGAGCGCTACTTCGCGCTGGTCGACGTCTCGGCGATCAACTTCGAGGATCCGGACCGCGCCCGTCACAAGATCGCCTTCGACAACCTGACGCCGCTCTATCCTGACGAGCGCCTGAAAATGGAAGTCGAGGATCCGACGATCAAGGACAAGTCGGCCCGGATCATCGACCTGGTCGCGCCCATCGGCAAGGGTCAGCGTTCGCTCATCGTCGCGCCGCCGCGGACCGGTAAGACGGTGCTGCTGCAGAACATCGCCAACTCGATCGAGAAGAACCACCCCGAGTGCTACCTCATCGTCCTGCTGATCGACGAACGCCCCGAGGAAGTCACCGACATGCAGCGCTCGGTGAAGGGCGAGGTCGTCTCCTCGACCTTCGACGAGCCGGCGACCCGTCACGTGGCCGTCTCGGAGATGGTCATTGAAAAGGCCAAGCGTCTCGTCGAACATAAACGAGATGTTGTGATCCTTCTCGACTCGATCACAAGACTTGGTAGGGCGTTCAACACCGTCGTGCCGTCGTCGGGCAAAGTCCTGACCGGCGGTGTCGATGCGAACGCGCTGCAGCGTCCGAAGCGTTTCTTTGGTGCCGCGCGGAACATCGAAGAGGGTGGCTCGCTCACCATCATCGCGACCGCGCTGATCGACACTGGCTCGCGCATGGACGAGGTGATCTTCGAAGAGTTCAAGGGCACGGGTAACTCGGAGATCGTGCTCGACCGCAAGGTTGCAGACAAGCGCGTCTTCCCGGCGATCGACATTCTCAAGTCGGGCACCCGGAAAGAGGATCTGCTCACCGACAAGGTCGACCTGCAGAAGACCTTCGTGCTGCGCCGGATCCTCAACCCGATGGGCACGACCGACGCCGTCGAATTCCTGCTCTCCAAGCTCAAGCAGACGAAGACCAATGGCGAGTTTTTCGACTCGATGAACAGCTAAACATAAACCGCAAAGGAGGCGGGGATGGATACGATCTTCGCACTTGCCAGCGCGGTCGGCAAAGCAGGCGTTTCCGTGGTGAGGGTTTCCGGACCCTCCGCATGGGACGCCTGTTCTCGTCTTTGCGGCGATGTGCCAGCGCCGCGCCGCAGCGCGCTGCGCAAGCTGACCGACGGGGCAGGGCAGGTGCTCGACGAAGCGCTGGTCCTGACGTTCGAGGCAGGAAAGAGTTTCACCGGCGATCAGGTCGTCGAGTTTCACCTGCACGGCAGCATCGCCATCCTGCGCGCGGTTCTTCGTGAACTTGCCGCCATGGAGGGGATTCGCCAGGCTGAACCGGGCGAATTCACGCGCCGGGCGCTGGAACACGACCGGTTGGACCTGACCCAAGTCGAGGCGCTGGCGGATCTGATTGAGGCCGAGACAGAAAGCCAGCGGACCCAGGCGATGACCATTTTCGCCGGTGCCCTCGCCCAGAAGGTTGAGATCTGGCGCGAGGAACTGATCTTCGCCGCCTCTCTGCTCGAGGTGACGATAGATTTCGCCGATGAAGAGGTTCCGGTCGACGTCAGCGACGATGTGCGCTCGGCGCTGATCGAGGTGAAAGGCGAACTCGAGCGTGAGCTCGCGGGCGTTGACGCGGCGGAACGTATCAGGTCCGGCTTCGAGGTCGCGATCATTGGGCGGCCGAATGTCGGAAAATCAACTCTTCTCAATGCCTTGGCGGGACGTGACGCTGCGATAACCTCGGAACACGCGGGCACCACCCGTGATGTCATCGAGGTCCGCATGGAAATTGCCGGCCTCCCGGTGACGCTTCTTGATACGGCTGGTTTGCGCGAGGCGGCAGATCCGGTCGAGAAAATCGGCATTCAGCGCGCCCGCGATCGCGCCGAACTGGCGGACCTGCGGGTCTTTCTTTTGGAGGCCGACGAGACGCTGGATGTCTTCCCGCGTGAGGGCGACATCGTCCGCCGCTCAAAGGGAGATCTCTCTGGCGACGCGCAGGCGATTTCCGCCGCCACCGGGCAGGGGATCGAGGCGCTGATTTCCGAAATTGGCGGCACGCTTTCCGAGCGCGTTCAATCCAGCGGCCTCGCGACGCGGGAGCGACATCGAATTGCCTTCCAGGAAGGCGCCGATGCGCTCAAAACCGCGCTGGAATTGCTTGATTTTGGACCCGAGCGGTACGATATCGCTGCGGAGGAAGTCCGGGTCGCGATTCGACGCCTTGAGGCCTTGATCGGGCGCGTCGATGTGGAAAATCTGCTGGACAAGATCTTCTCGAGCTTCTGCCTGGGTAAGTAAGGAGTGTTTCACGTGAAACAACTCGATTTCGACGTCGTCGTCGTTGGCGGCGGACATGCAGGCACCGAGGCCGCAGCGGCTTCGGCGCGAATGGGCGCAAAGACGGCGCTTGTCACCCTGACCCGAGGCGGGATTGGGGTCATGTCGTGCAATCCGGCCATCGGCGGCCTCGGAAAAGGCCATTTGGTGCGCGAAATCGACGCCATGGATGGTGTCATGGGCCGCGTCGCTGACCGTGCGGGCATCCAGTTCCGCCTTTTGAACCGCCGCAAAGGCCCAGCGGTGCAGGGGCCGCGTACCCAGGCGGACAGGAAGCTCTACCGCGACGCCATGCTGCGCGAGATGGAAGCCGCACCGAATCTTTCCATCGTGGAAGGGGAGGTCACGGATCTTCTGAAGACGGGAGATCTCGTTCAAGGCGTGCTCCTTGCCGACGGATCCGAGCTCAGATCCGGCGCCGTGGTGCTGACCACGGGCACGTTCCTGCGCGGTGTTATCCACATCGGCGATCAGAAGCGTCCCGGCGGCCGCATGGGCGACAAGCCGGCCGTAAAATTGGCAGAGCGTCTTGATGAAATTGCGCTGCTGCTGGGTCGTCTGAAGACTGGAACGCCGCCGCGTCTCGACGGCCGAACGATCAATTGGGATCGTCTCGACAGCCAGCCCGGTGACGATGATCCGGCGATGTTCTCGTTTCTGTCGAAGAAGCCCTTCGTGCGGCAAATATCCTGCGGGATCACCCATACAAACGCGCGCACGCACCAGCTGATCCGCGACAATCTTTCGCGGTCCGCCATGTATGGTGGCCATATCGAGGGGATTGGCCCGCGCTACTGCCCGTCGATCGAGGACAAGATCGTGCGCTTCGCGGATAAGGACTCTCATCAGATTTTCCTTGAACCAGAGGGACTTGACGACCACACGGTCTATCCGAACGGGATCTCGACGTCGCTGCCTGAAGACGTGCAGGAGGCCTATGTCCACTCCATCGTCGGTCTCGAAGAGGCAAGGATCCTTCAGCCCGGATACGCCATCGAGTATGATTTCGTCGATCCCCGGGCGCTTGATCTGCGGCTTTCGGTCAAATCCTGCTCGGGGCTCTACCTCGCAGGGCAGATCAACGGCACCACGGGCTACGAGGAGGCCGCAGCCCAGGGTTTGGTCGCGGGTCTGAACGCGGCCGCGCAGAGCCTTGATCGGGAAGAAATCACCTTCAGCCGCGCCGAAAGCTACATCGGCGTGATGATTGACGATCTCACGTCTCGCGGGGTGACGGAGCCCTATCGCATGTTCACATCGCGGGCCGAGTTCCGCCTCTCGCTCCGCGCAGACAATGCCGACCAACGTCTGACGCCCATGGCGATGCAGCTTGGCTGTGTCTCGCAAGAGCGCAAGGCGGCTTTCCTGGAGAAGGCTGAAAAGCTCGAACAGGGTAGGGGGCTGCTGACTGAAATCACCATGACCCCGCGTGAGTTGGCCGACCTGGGGCTGAAGATGAATGCAGACGGCGCGCGACGCAGCTTGTTCCAACTCCTCTCGTACCCGGATATTTCGATGGAGTTCTTGCGCGCGCATGTGCCGGATCTGTCGGCCATCAATGGCGACATCGGGGAGCAGCTTGCAAAGGATGCCCTCTACGCCAACTACATTGACCGGCAGAAGCGCGATGTGGAAGCGTTGAAACGGGATGAGACCTACCAGGTCCCGGCGGACTTCGATTTTTCGACCATCGAAGGCCTTTCGACCGAGCTGAAACAGAAGCTGGCGCGCGCGAAGCCCTCCACCCTGGCGCAGGCGGCGAAAGTTGACGGGATGACGCCTGCAGCCCTCTCGCTCCTGCTCATCCGGTTGCGTCGGAACGACAAGGCGCGTAGCGCATGAGGGAATTGGACCTCGGGGGCGGGCTCAGTGTTTCACGTGAAACATGGGATCGCCTCGACCACTACACGGATCTTCTGAAGAAGTGGAACCCCAAGATCAACCTCGTCTCGCCGTCAACCTTGGCGGAAGCCTGGACGCGGCACATCGTGGATTCTGCGCAAATCTGGGGTATTCCACAGGAATATCCCCAGCACTGGGCGGACTTGGGCGCTGGTGGTGGCTTTCCTGGACTGGTCATCGCCATCCTGCGCGATGAATTTGCACCTGGAATGACGGTGACGCTGGTCGAGAGCGATCAGAGGAAATGCGCTTTCCTGCGCACCGTTCTTCGCGAGACCGGGGTCGAGGCCACCGTCGAGGCCCGCAGAATCGAGGAAATTCCTCCGCTCGGCGCGGATCTGCTGAGCGCCCGCGCGCTGGCTTCGCTCGACAAACTTCTTGGCTTTGCCGACCTCCATATGTGCAAGAACGGCAGCGCTCTCTTTCCCAAGGGGGCCCAAGCCGAAAAAGAAATCGCAGAGGCACGCAAGATGTGGCAGTTTGATCTGGAACGGCATACTAGTCTTACCGATCCTCACGCGGTTGTCTTGCAAATCGGAGCTCTGACTCATGTCTGATACCTTCCGGCCCGGCGCGGCCAAGATCGTTGCCATTGCCAACCAGAAGGGGGGCGTGGGCAAGACCACGACCACGATCAACCTTGGCGCGGCGCTGGCAGAGCGCGGTCTGAAAGTGTTGATCGTCGATCTTGACCCGCAGGGGAACTCGTCGACGGGGCTTGGAATCGAGCCTGAGGCGCGGGAATACACCGCCTACGAGCTTCTGCTCGAGGATGCGCCGCTGTCTGACATGATCCTCGAAACCGAAACCGCGAATCTGAGACTTATCCCAGCGACGGTGGATCTCGCTTCGGCCGATATCGAGCTTGTGGCGAACGAGAAGCGCAGCTTCCTGTTGCATGACGCGCTGCGGCAGGCCGAGATGGCCCAGTTCGGGTTCGACTTCATCCTGATCGACTGCCCGCCGTCGCTGAACCTGCTGACGGTCAACGCGATGGTTGCCGCGCATTCGATCCTGGTGCCGCTTCAGAGCGAGTTTTTCGCGCTCGAGGGTCTGTCGCAGCTGATGTTGACGATCCGCGAAGTGCGCCAAAGCGCCAACCCGGAGCTGCGGATTGAGGGCGTGGTGTTGACCATGTTCGACGCGCGCAACAACCTGTCGCGCATGGTCGAGGAAGATGCGCGCGCCAACCTCGGCGATCTGGTGTTCAACACGGTGATCCCGCGCAACGTGAGGGTCAGCGAGGCGCCGTCCTATGCTTGCCCGGTGCTGACCTATGACACGAATTCCAAGGGCGCGCTGGCCTATCGGGCGCTGGCCGACGAGCTGCTGCGCAACAATGCGCAGATGGCGGCATAAGAGAAAATTCGAGACGAGAGGGCAGTTATGGCAGAGAAGCGCGAAATGCGTCGGGGACTCGGGCGAGGGCTGTCGGCTCTGATGTCGGATGTGGATGTACGGCCCGCGGTGATCCCCGAGGAAGAGGCGTCGCCGCGCCAGCCTGATCGGATGATTCCGATCGAGAAGCTTTTCCCGAACAAGGACCAGCCGCGCCGGACCTTCACACCGGATCAGCTGAACGAGCTCTCGGAGTCGATCCGGGCCAAGGGGATCATCCAACCGATTATCGTGCGACCGCGGCCCGGCGCCGAGGGTGAGTTCGAGATCGTCGCGGGCGAACGCCGTTGGCGCGCCGCGCAGATGGCGCAGCTGCACGAGGTGCCGGCGCTGGTTCGAGACTTCGACGACATCGAGGTGCTCGAGGTCGCGATCATCGAGAACATCCAGCGCGCGGATCTCAACGCCATCGAAGAGGCGGCGGGCTACAAGCAGTTGATGAACCGCTTTGGCCATACCCAGGAAAAGATCGCCGAGGCGCTGGGGAAGAGCCGGAGCCATATTGCGAACCTGCTGCGATTGCTGAACCTGCCGGAGTCGGTGCAGACCATGGTGGTCGACGGCGAGCTGACCGCGGGCCACGCGCGCACCTTGATCACCTCGGAGAACCCCGAAGAGCTCGCGAAAGAGATCGTTCGGCGCAAGCTGTCGGTTCGCCAGGCGGAGCAGCTCGCCAAGCCGCAGACACAGAAAGCCCCGAAACAGGGCCTGAATGGCTTTGGCGGGCCGCAGAAGGACGCGGACACGCGGGCGCTCGAGGGGGATCTCTCGGCAGCGCTCGGGATGAAGGTCGCGATCCAGAACGCCCCGGGGGCGGAGAGCGGGAAGCTAGTGGTCAGCTATGAGAGCTTCGAGGAACTGGACAAGCTCTGTGCCATCCTGAGCGCCGCGCGCTGAGAGATCTCTCCACAAGATCCTGTGGAAGGATCTCGAGAGTCTTCACATGAAGCAAAAAGCGTAGGCCTCGGACGGCGCGTTTGTTCACCAGATCTGACCGGATCCGTTGGATCGGGTTCAAAAATGAAGGCCGAGCCCTAAGTGGCTCGGCCTTGTTGTTTTCCGTGTCTCAAGACGCCGAGAGATCTCCACAGGATCCGGCTGGATCCTGTGGGTAACGTTTCACATGAAACGGCGAGGCGTCAGTTGGTCAGAAGCTCTGAGATCACGCCGTTGAGCACCAGTCGGCCCTCGGTCGTCGCGCCGATGAGGTCGCCGTCGCGCCAGATCAGGCCCAGTTGCCGAAGCTCGGTCAGCTTGTGCGCGGGCAGGGGCTTGGGCGAGATCTCGGCAAGGCGCGAGAGGGAGATCCCTTCACTCAGGCGCAGACCCATCATGACAAATTCTGTCATGATGTCCTCAGTAGATAGAGGGTCGAAAACACTGTCCGCGCGTCCAGCTTCAGCCTTTTCGATCCAGGCGCCGGGCATTTTCCAGGCCTCGGTCGCGTGGCGCGTGGCGTTCACTGTGACACGCCCGTGGGCACCGGGGCCAACGCCGACGTAATCGCCGCCGCGCCAATAGACGAGATTGTGCCGCGACTGCGCGCCGGGCAGGGCGTGGTTCGACACTTCGTAAGGCGCATAGCCCGCTTTCGAAGTGATTTCCTGCGTGGCGAGGAACATGTCCGCGGCGAGATCCTCGTCGGGCAGCTTCTTCATCTGGCCGCGCTGCGCGCGTTCCCAGAACATCGTGCCTTCCTCGATGGTCAGCTGGTAAAGCGACAGATGGTCGGCGGCGAGATCGAGCGCCTCGCGCAGCTCGGTTTCCCAGCCTTGCAGGGTCTGGTTCTCGCGCGCGTAGATCAGATCGAAATTGACCCTTTCGAAAACCGACTTGGCGGTCTCCAGCGCGGCGATGGCCTCACCCACGTCATGCAGCCGCCCAAGTCGGCGCAGATCGTCCGGCCGCAGGCTCTGAATGCCCATGGAGACCCTGTTTACGCCCGCTTCGCGGAAGCCCTCGAACTTCGAGACCTCGACGGAACGCGGGTTCGCCTCGAGCGTGATCTCGATGTCATTGGCCCAGGTCCAATGCTCTTTCGCGGCGTCCAGAACGGCCTGAACCGTCGCGGGCTCCATGAGAGAGGGCGTGCCGCCGCCGAAGTAGATGGAGTTGAGGATGCGGCCCGAGGTCATCTCGCCGTAGCGGCGGACCTCGGAGCTGAGTGCGTCTGCCCAGCGGGTCTGGTCGATCGACCGAACGACATGGCTGTTGAAGTCGCAGTAGGGGCATTTGGCCTCGCAGAAAGGCCAATGCACGTAGAGGCCAAAGCCTCCTTCACGCCACGTCTCAGGCATCGTCCCTGGCAAAGCAGCCCTTCACGAACTTGGCGAAGGCATCGGCGCGGTGGCTGATGCGGTTCTTCTCGTCGCTGGTCATCTCGGCGAAGGTGATGTCAAAGCCCTCGGGCTGGAAGATCGGGTCGTAGCCGTGGCCATTGTCGCCGCGCATCGGCCAGACGACCTTGCCCTCCATCACGCCGGGGAAGACGGCGTCGGTGCCATCGGGCCAGGCAAGCACCAGCGTGCAGTTGAAGCGCGCGGTCCAGGGCTGTTCGGCGCCGGTCTTCAGCAGGGCGTCATGGGTCTTGCCCATCGCCATGATGAAGTCTCGACCATTGGGGGTTTCGGCCCAATCGGCGGTATAGACACCGGGGGCGCCGTCCAGCGCGTCGACCGAGATGCCGCTGTCGTCTGCCAGCGCCGGAAGGCCAGTGGCCTTGGCGGCGGCATGGGCCTTGATGCGGGCATTCTCGACAAAGGTGGTGCCGGTTTCCTCGGGTTCGGGAAGGTTCATCTCCTTCGCGCCCACCACTTCGACCCCGTAAGGCGCGAGCAGCTCGGTGATCTCCTCGAGCTTGCCCGCGTTATGGGTCGCGACCAGCAGTTTCTTGTCGCTGAACACCCGGCTCATTTGCAGGCCGCCAGCTGTGCTTCGACCAGCTGCGAGACACCGGCCTCGGCCAGATCCATCAGCTTGTTCATCTGGTCACGGCTGAAGGTCGCGCCCTCTGCCGACATCTGAACTTCGATCAGCTGGCCGTCGCCGCGCAGGATGAAGTTGCCGTCGACGCCTGCCTCGCTGTCCTCGGCATAGTCGAGGTCCAGAACGGGCTGGCCGGCGTAGATGCCGCAGCTCACCGCCGCGACCGGGGTCAGCGGGTCGGTGGTGATGGCGCCGGTTTTCATCAGCTTGTTCACCGCAAGCCGCAGCGCGACCCAGCCACCGGTGATCGACGCGCAGCGGGTGCCGCCGTCGGCCTGGATCACGTCACAGTCGATGGTGATCTGGCGCTCGCCGAGCGCGACGCGGTCGACACCGGCGCGCAGCGACCGGCCGATCAGGCGCTGGATCTCGACGGTGCGGCCGCCCTGCTTGCCGGCGGTTGCCTCGCGGCGCATGCGCGAGCCGGTGGAGCGCGGCAGCATGCCGTATTCCGCGGTCACCCAGCCAAGGCCGCTGCCCTTCACGAAGGGCGGCACGCGGTCCTCGAGCGTGGCGGTGCACAGCACGTGGGTATCGCCCATCTTGATCAGGCAGGAGCCTTCGGCATGTTTCGTGACGCCCGTTTCGATTGAAACGCTGCGCATATCGCTTAAATCTCGTCCAGAAGGTCTCATGAGTGCCTCTCTTCTCGGTTGCTGCCGGGATACTGGGGCTGATGCTGTCCCGCAACCCCGATTGACGGCTGCGGAAGGGGGCCTTTAATGACCCTGAACAGCGGGAGTTTGCGCATGACTGAGGGAAACCGGCTTCTCGAGGAGATGAACGATCGCTCGCGCGAGGTGTTCCGCCGCGTGGTTGAATCCTATCTCGAGACGGGCGAACCGGTGGGCTCGCGCACCCTGACGCGCAGCCTGTCCGAGAAAGTCTCGGCGGCGACGATCCGCAACGTGATGCAGGATCTCGAATACCTCGGGCTGCTCGACAGCCCGCATGTTTCTGCGGGCCGCGTGCCGACGCAGGTGGGCCTGCGCATGTTCGTCGACGGGCTGCTCGAGGTGCGCGATCTCGACACGTCCGACAGGATGGCGCTGGAGGCAACCACCACGCAGGGCGGCGACGACATGGGCGGGCTGCTCGACCGGGTCGGTGCGGCGCTTTCGGGGGTAACGCACGGCGCGTCCCTGGTTCTGACGCCAAAGCACGAGGCGCCGGTCAAGCACATCGAGTTTGTCTCGCTTGGCCATGACAGGGCGCTGGTGGTGCTGGTCTTCGGCGATGGTCACGTCGAGAACCGCCTGTTCCGCCCGCCCGCAGGTCAGACCCCGAGCTCGATGCGTGAGGCGGCGAATTTCCTCAACGCCCTGATCGAGGGCAAGACGCTCTCGGAGCTGCGCGGCGAGATCTCGCGCCAGATCGCGACCCGCCGCCGCGAGATCGACACGCTGGCCGCCGAGCTGATCGAAACCGGGATGGCCGCCTGGGAAAAGAATGCAGACAACTCCGCCCGGCTGATCGTGCGCGGTACGTCGAATCTGCTTGGTCAGGAGGGCGAGGCCGAAGAGCTGGACCGCATCCGCTCGCTGTTTGACGACCTTGAACGCAAGCGGGATATCGCCGAGTTCCTGCAGCTTGCCGAAACCGGCGACGGGGTGCGGATTTTTATCGGCTCCGAGAACAAACTTTTCTCACTTTCGGGTTCCTCTCTGGTGGTCTCTCCATATATGAACGCGGATCGAAAGATAATCGGTGCGGTCGGGGTCATCGGACCCACGCGGCTCAACTACGGGCGGATCGTACCCATCGTGGACTACACGGCACAGCTGGTCGGCAGGCTGATTGCCGAGCGGAGCTAGAGGTTAGACATGGCAGACGCGAAGAAAGACGAATTCCTCGACGATATCGAGGCGGCAGAGGCAGAGGCCTTCGCCGACGAGATGGAAGAGATCGACAACGAGGCGATCGAGCTCGACTCGCTGCGCGCCGAGCGCGACGAGTACAAGGACCGCTTCATGCGGGCGCTGGCCGACGCCGAGAACGCCCGCAAGCGCGCCGACAAGGACCGCCGCGAGGCGCAGCAGTACGGCGGCTCCAAGCTCGCCCGTGACCTGCTTCCGGTCTACGACAACCTGAGCCGCGCGCTGAACGCCGCGCGCGAGGCAGAGGCCGGCGAGGCCCTGATCGAGGGTGTGGAACTGACGCTGCGCGAGCTGACCAACGTGTTCAGCAAGCACGGGATGACCACGATCAAGCCCGAGGTCGGCGACAAGTTCGACCCGAAGATGCACGAGGCGATGTTCGAGGCCCCGGTGCCCGGCACCAAGGCCGGCGAGATCATCCAGGTCTCGGCCGAGGGCTTCATGCTCTACGACCGCCTGCTGCGCCCGGCGCAGGTCGGCGTCAGCTCGATGCAGGGCTGAGCTTTCAAGCATTGAAACGGAAAACCCCCGGTCGCGAGGCCGGGGGTTTTTCTTTGCGGCAGCCCCGCGCGCGCTGGGGCGGTTTCACGTGAATCCAAGCCTGTCGGAAGGATTCACGTGAAACGCACTTACCCCTTGAGCAGAGCCTTCAGATCGTAAATCGCTTGCAGCGCCTCGCGCGGGCTCATCTCGTCGGGCAGCAGGGTCTCGAGCCGCTCTTCGACCACGGAAGGGCCCTTCGGCGCCGCAACAGGCTCTAGTTTCGCGGCCGCCGAAAAGAGCGGCAGGTCGTCGATCAGGGCCTTTGGCGAGGTGCGGCCACGCTCGCCTTCTTCCAGCGCGCTCAGCACGTCGCGGGCGCGGGCGATGACCGCGCGGGGCAGGCCCGCCAGCTGCGCGACCTGAACGCCGTAGGAGCGGTCGGCGGCACCCTCGCGCACCTCGTGCAGGAAGATCACCTCGCCTTCCCATTCTTTCACCGCGACGGTGGCATTGCCGACCCCTTCGAGCTTGGCGGCAAGCTGGGTCAGCTCGTGGTAATGCGTGGCGAAGAGCCCGCGCACGCGGTTGACCCCGTGCAGATGCTCAAGTGTCGCCCAGGCGATCGACAGACCGTCATAGGTGGCTGTGCCCCGGCCGATCTCGTCGAGGATCACCAGCGCCCGGTCGTCGGCCTGGTTGAGGATCGCGGCGGTCTCGACCATCTCGACCATGAAGGTCGAGCGGCCGCGCGCCAGATCGTCCGAGGCTCCGACGCGGCTGAAGATCTGGCTCACCACGCCCAGATGCGCGCGGTCCGCAGGGACATACGATCCCATCTGCGCCAGCAGCGCGATCAGCGCGTTCTGCCGCAGGTAGGTCGACTTACCGGCCATGTTCGGGCCGGTGAGCAGCGTCACCGCTGCGCCGTCGCCATTCGCGTTCAAGGCACAATCATTGGCGATGAAGGGCGCGCCGCCTTGTTGCTGCAGGGCGCGTTCCACCACCGGGTGGCGGCCTGCCTCGATCTCGAAGGCGCGGCTGTCATCAACCTGCGGGCGGGCCCACTTCTGAGCCTTTGCAAGGTCGGCGAGCCCCAGCGCCACGTCAAACTCCGCCAGCGAGAGGCCAGTCTCCGACACCTGCGGCGCACGCTCGAGGATGGCGCTTTTCAGGCTTTCATAGAGCCGCTTTTCGATCTCCAGCGCCTCGTTTCCGGCGTTGAGGATGCGGGTTTCCAGCTCGGTCAGCTCGACCGTGGTGAAGCGCACCTGATTGGCGGTGGTCTGGCGGTGAATGAAGGTCTCGTTCAGTGGCGCAGACATCATCTTTTCGGCATGGGTCGCGGTGGTCTCGATGAAGTAGCCGAGCACGTTGTTGTGCTTGATCTTCAGCGAATTCACCCCGGCCATCTCGGCATATTTCGCCTGCATCGAGGCGATCACGCCGCGCCCCTGGTCGCGCAGGGTGCGGGCCTCGTCGAGCTGCGCATCATAGCCGGGCGCGATGAACCCGCCGTCGCGCACCATCAGCGGCGGCTCGGCGATCAGCGCGGCCTCGAGCATGGCGATCAGCTCGTCGTGGCCGGTGAGTGTTTCACGTGCATCGCGCAGCAGCGGCGGCAATTCGGCTCTATCGAGGGTCTCGGCGATCTCCTCGGCCTGCGCCAGCGCATTGCGCACGGCGGCCAGATCGCGCGGGCCGCCCCGGTCGAGACCAAGCCGCGAGAGCGCGCGGTCGAGGTCGGGCACCTTGCGCAGGCTGTCGCGCAGAAGCTTCACCTCACCGCTCTCCATCGCCCAGTCCAGAGCCTGAAGCCGGGCTTCGATCATCTCCAGATTGCGCGAGGGAGAGGACACGCGCCTCTCCAGCAGCCGCGCGCCGCCCGGCGTCACCGTCCGGTCGATCACCGAGAGCAGCGAGCCCGCGCGGCCGCCGTTCATCGAATGCGTGAGTTCGAGGTTCCGCCGGGTCGCGGCGTCGATCTGCAGCAGGTTCGAGACCGCATCGCGCTGCGGCGGGCGGAGCAGGGGCAGGCGGCCCTTTTGCGTGATGTCGAGATAGTCGACCAGCGCGCCGAGGGCCGAAAGCTCGGGCCGCTCGAACGCGCCGAAGCCCGAGAGGGTCTGCACGCCGAAGAGCCGCTTCAGTCTCTCTTCGGCGCCGGTGCTGTCGAAGGACGCCCCGCCCAGCACGGTGGGATAGATGCCAAGATCGCCCAGCACCGGGCGCAGCTCTTCGTCGGTGCTGTCCGAGACCAGAACCTCGGAGGGGGCCAGCCGTGCCAGCTCGGCGCCGATGCGCGCACGGCTCAGCGGCATGACGTGCAGCGCGCCGGTGGAAATGTCGGTCCAGGCCAGCGCCCAATCGTCCCTGATGCGGCCCAGAGCGGCGAGGTAGTTGTGACGGCGGGCTTCCAGAAGCGACTCTTCGGTGAGGGTGCCGGGGGTGACAAGCCGCACCACGTCGCGCTTCACCACCGACTTGTGGCCGCGCTTCTTCGCCTCTGCTGGGCTTTCCAGCTGTTCGCCCACGGCGACCCGGAAGCCCTTGCGGATCAGCGTAAGCAGGTAGCCTTCGGCGGCATGGACGGGCACGCCGCACATGGGAATGTCGTCGCCCGCATGCTTGCCGCGCTTTGTCAGCGCGATGTCCAGCGCCTCGGACGCCGCCACCGCGTCGTCGAAGAACATCTCGTAGAAGTCGCCCATCCGGTAGAAAAGGAGCGCATCCGGATATTGCGCCTTGATCTCAAGATATTGCGCCATCATCGGCGTGACTGCCGTCATCTAGTCCCCCAGTGCTGCTTCGGGCAGACATATCAAAGCGCGCAGGGGCGGTGAAAGACGAAATGCGCCCAATCGAGCGCAGTTGAGCCGCGGCTTCCCCTGCGCTAAGAGAAACGCCGCGATTACCGGAGGACCGCAAGCCAATGACAAAAACAAAATTCACTCGTGAAGAGGCGCTTGCCTTCCACCTCGATCCGACCCCCGGCAAATGGGAGGTCCAGGCCACGGTCCCGATGACCACCCAGCGCGACCTGTCACTGGCCTATTCCCCCGGCGTGGCTGTCCCCTGCGAAGAAATCGCCGCCCACCCCGAGCTGGCTTACGACTACACCAACAAGGGCAACCTCGTTGCGGTGATCTCGAACGGCACGGCGGTGCTCGGCCTCGGCAATCTCGGCGCGCTCGGCAGCAAGCCGGTGATGGAGGGCAAGTCGGTGCTCTTCAAGCGCTTCGCTGACGTGAACTCGATCGACATCGAGCTCGACACCGAGGATCCCGAGGAGTTCATCAAGGCCTGCAAGCTGATGGGCCCCACCTTCGGCGGCATCAACCTCGAAGATATCAAGGCGCCCGAATGCTTCATCATCGAGCAGCGCCTGAAGGAAGAGATGGACATCCCGGTCTTCCACGATGACCAGCACGGCACAGCGGTGATCTGCGCCGCGGGCCTGATCAACGCGCTGCACCTTTCGGGCAAGAAGATCGAGGACGTGCGGATCGTCCTCAACGGCGCGGGGGCGGCGGGCATCGCCTGCCTCGAGCTGTTGAAGTCCATGGGTGCGCAGCATGACAACTGCATCATGTGCGACACCAAGGGCGTGATCTACCAGGGCCGCACCGAGGGCATGAACCAGTGGAAGTCGGCCCATGCGGCCAACACCAAGCTGCGCACCCTCGAGGAAGCGATGGTTGGCGCGGATGTCTTCCTCGGTGTCTCGGCCAAGGGCGCGGTCACCCAGGAGATGGTCAAGAGCATGGCCGACAACCCCGTCATCTTCGCCATGGCGAACCCCGATCCCGAGATCACCCCGGAAGAGGCGCATGAGGTCCGCGTCGACGCCATCGTCGCCACCGGCCGCTCTGACTACCCCAACCAAGTGAACAACGTCCTTGGTTTCCCCTACCTGTTCCGCGGCGCGCTCGACATCCACGCCCGGGCGATCAACGACGAGATGAAGATCGCCTGTGCCCGCGCGCTGGCCGAGCTGGCGCGCGAGGACGTGCCCGACGAGGTGGCGCTGGCCTATGGCAAGTCGCTGACCTTCGGCCGCGACTACATCATCCCCACGCCTTTTGACCCGCGCCTCATCCACCGCATCCCGCCCGCCGTGGCGCGCGCGGGCATGGACACTGGCGCTGCGCGTCGTCCGATCATCGACATGGAGGCCTATGAGGCCGGGCTGCGCGGCCGCATGGACCCGACCGCCTCGGTGCTGCGCGGCATCAACAACCGCGCCCGGGCCGCGCAATCGCGGATGATCTTCGCCGAGGGCGACGATCCGCGCGTGCTGCGCGCCGCGGTCATGTACCAGCGCAACGGCTTCGGCAAGGCGATCGTCGTCGGCCGCGAGGCGGACGTGAAGGAGAAGCTCGAGGCCAGCGGCCTCGCCGACGCGGTGCGCGAGATCAAGGTTGTGAACGCCGCCAACACCGAGCATCTCGAGACCTACAAGGAATTCCTTTACCAGCGCCTGCAGCGCAAGGGCTACGACCGTCAGGACGTGCACCGTCTCGCCGCGCGCGACCGGCACGTCTTTGCTGCGCTGATGCTGGCGCACGGCCATGGCGACGGGCTGATCACCGGTGCGACGCGCAAGTCGGCGCATGTGCTCGAGGCGATCAACCACGTTTTCGACGCCGACACGCAGCACGGCGCCGCCGGGGTCACCGCGATCATGCACAAGGGGCGGATCGTGCTGATCTCCGACACGCTGGTGCACGAATGGCCCGAGGAAGAGGATCTCGCCAACATCGCCGAGCGCGCCGCCGGCATTGCCCGGCACCTCGGGCTCGAGCCGCGGGTTGCCTTCGTGTCCTTCTCGACCTTCGGCTACCCGGTGTCGGAGCGCGCCTCGAAGATGCACCGTGCGCCGGTGATCCTCGACCAGCGCGGCGTCGACTTCGAGTACGAGGGCGAGATGACCGTCGACGTGGCGCTGAACCGCAAGGCGCAGGAAAACTACCCATTCCAGCGCCTCACCGGCCCGGCAAACATCCTCGTGGTGCCGGCACGCCATTCGGCCTCGATCTCGGTGAAGCTGATGCAGGAGATGGGCGGCGCCACGGTGATCGGCCCGATCCTTGCGGGCGTCGACAGCTCGATCCAGATCTGCTCGACCACGATGACCGCCAATGACATCCTGAACATGGCGGTTCTTGCGGCCTGCAAGGTCGGCTGACACGATCAGGCGCCTGCCGGGCTGGTCCGGCAGGCGCAGTCTCCCAGACATTGAAAGGCGCGCGCGCATGGCGATCTACAACCTCGGGTCCATCAACGCGGACATGACCTATCGCGTGCCGCACCTTCTGGCGCCGGGCGAGACGCTGGCCACCAGCTCGCTGACCCGCGGGCTGGGCGGCAAGGGCGCCAACATGTCGGTCGCCGCAGCGCGGGCCGGGGCACAGGTGCGCCATCTCGGGGCGGTTGGCGACGATGGGCGCTGGGCGATCGAGCGGCTCACGGAATACGGCGTCGACACGCGGCAGATCGCGGTGCTCTCCGAGGCCACGGGCCATGCGATCATCATGCTCGATGCCGAGGCCGAGAACTGCATCCTGATCTACCCCGGCGCCAACCGCGCGCTTTCGGTCGAGCGCATCGAGGCCGGGCTGGCCGAGGCTTTGCCCGAGGACATCTTCGTCTTCCAGAACGAGACCAACGCGCAGCGCGAGGCGGCCGAGCTGGCCTCGGCGCGCGGGCTGCGCGTGGCCTATGCCGCCGCGCCCTTCGATGCCGATGCGGTCACGCTGGTGCTGCCGCTTCTCGATCTGCTGGTGCTGAACGAGATCGAGGCCGCGCAGCTCGAGAAGGCAACCGGGCAGGGCATCGACAGCATCCCGGTGCGAGACGTGGTGGTGACGCTCGGCGCCCGCGGCTGCCGCTGGATCAACACGGATTCGCGCCAAACCCGCGATTTCGCAGCCTTGCCGGTGACCCCCGTGGACACCACCGGCGCGGGTGACACATTCACCGGCTACCTGCTTGCGGGTCTCGATCGGGGTCTGCCCATGGTCACCTCGATCGAGATGGCGCAGCGTGCCGCCGCGATCATGGTCACCCGCCAAGGCACCGCCGACGTCATCCCCGATCTCAAGGACGTCACCGAGTACCGCTTCTGAGCCAAGCTTCGCGGCGAGACATCGGGGGGAGAGCCCTCCGCAGGCGGGTGGGGGCAGACCCGCCGGCCCGGCGCGGGGTCATCCCCCGGCGAAGGCCGCGGCGCTGCCCCAGAGCGCCCGAACCCGCGCATCCCGCCCGCAGGCGTCACGATAGCGCTTGTAGGCCGAGGATTGCTTCAGCGGTCCGAAGCGGGTCAGCACGAGCCCAGTGCCCTTGTAATAATCCTGATGCTCGGCCTCGGCGGGCCAGAAGCGGCTCGCCTGCAGAACCGGGGTGACGATGGTCTGCCCAAGCGCCGCCTGCGCCTGCGCCTTGGCTTCCATCGCCGCGCGTTTCTGCGCCGGACCATTGGCGAAAATCGCCGTGCGGTAGCTGTCGCCGCGGTCGCAGAACTGCCCGCCTGCGTCGGTGGGGTCGATGGATCGGAAGAACAGCGCATAGAGGTCTTCGGCCGAAACGCGGCTGTCGTCGTAGAGGATGCGCACCGCCTCGTAATGGCCGGTGCCACCGCGGCTGACCTGCTTGTAGCTGGGGTTCGCCAGCGCGCCGCCGGTGTACCCCGAGATTGCCTCGCGCACGCCGGTGACCTTCTCGAAGTCCGCCTCGACGCACCAGAAGCAGCCGCCGGCGACGATGATCTCGCGCGTCTCCGCAGCCGCGGGCGAGGCCGAGCCAAATAGGCTCAACGCCGCCAGGAACAGTCCCGAAACAAGGTGTTTCATATCTCCTCCCTCTTCTCTTGCGACAAGCCTGCGCTGCTCCGGTCGCGCGATCAATGGTTTTGCGAAGGCCTCACCGCTTGGTGAGCCGGGCGGCCCTGCGCGCCACGTTGCTGCCGACGCCGGGTGCGGAAATGGTGCCATGTCCGCTTCGCGGAAAAATCGGAAAAAAAGTTGCACGCGGGTGAAACTCTTCGCGGAGGAGTTGCGTGTCTGAAGCAGTGCTGCGGTGTCGGGGGGGTGCTCCTGCCTCCGAATTCGCGGCGAGAAGGGTAAGACGTGGCCCTCGTCCGGTCCGGTTGTGGCCTAGAGGTGTTGTTAACAATTTGTCGCCATTGTCCAAGGTGGCGGAAGAGTTCGGACGACGGGTCACGGAAGAAAAGACAGAACAAAGCCTGTCAAAGGGGGCGCAACAGGGCCTCCCGAAAACGGGCCATGGCGCCAGCCGCATATACGGGTCCCCACGGGGACGGCGGCGGGCGCTCACAAGCTAGGGCGCGCTTGCGTATCCCCACCTCGGCGCGTCTTGGGCCGCCTCCGGTGTCGTGACCGGAGGCGGCAATTTTTTTGCATCAGCCTTGATCGGTGTCTCAGGGTTCGCCCTGCAATGCGGCGCGCGTGACTGGGCAGCGGCTCCCGCCGTAGAGGCGCTCCAGCACCTGCGAAAACACCTCTGGCGCGCCAGGCACCGCCTCGAAGAGCGTCATGCTCGAGCGCACCTTCAGCGCATCCACCGGGCCGAGCATTGCCTCGGGGCTCCGCCCCGGGTGATCCAGCAGCCAGCCCGAGGCCTCGGCCAGCCGCGGCCCCAGCACCGGATGCGCGAGATAGATCCGGGCCTGCTCGGCATCGCGCAGTCCGAAATGCCGAGCGCGCGCCGAGCGGCCGAGCGTCTCGAGCTGCGGACAGACCCACCAGATCCAATGGCTCACCTTCTGCCCGGCCTGCAATTCGCGCACGACCTGCGGCCAGACCTGCTCCTGCGCGTCGAGAAATTCCTGTAGTTCGGCCATGAGAGCGCCCCCCGTCATGCGCCCCAGTCTAGCGCGGCGCAGGCCGAAGGCGAAACCGGGGCGCAGCCCCTTACGCGCCTGCGCGCGGACCACCCGGGATGTTTGTGCCTATCAGAAGGGCGGGTGCGGGGGGCCAACAGGCAAAAGAAATCCCGCCGGAGGCGTCTCCGGCGGGATTATCAAACAGAGCGCTGGGAAAGGGCTCAGCCGTTCAGGCGGCGTTTCCGTGCGGCCAGCAGCTTCAGGCGCAGGGCGTTGAGCTGGATGAAGCCCGCCGCGTCCTGCTGGTCATAGGCGCCGGCGTCGTCCTCGAAGGTGACATGCGCCTCGGAGTAGAGCGATTCATCCGACCAGCGCGCCACGGTACGGGCCGAGCCCTTGTAGAGCTTCAGGCGGACGGTGCCGCTGACGTGCTCCTGGCTCTTGTCGATGAGGGCCTGCAGCATCTCGCGCTCGGGCGAGAACCAGAAGCCGTTGTAGATCAGCTCGGCATAGCGCGGCATGATCGAGTCCTTGAGGTGGCCGGCGCCGCTGTCGAGCGTGATCTGCTCGATGCCGCGGTGCGCTTCCAGCAGGATGGTGCCGCCCGGGGTCTCGTAGATGCCGCGCGACTTCATGCCGACGAAGCGGTTCTCGACCAGGTCGAGAACACCGATGCCGTGCTTGCCGCCAAGCTCGTTGAGCTTGGTGAGGATCGTCGCGGGCGACATGGCCTCGCCGTTGATCGCCACGGCGTCACCCTTCTCGAAGGTCACTTCGACGTATTCCGGCTCGTTCGGCGCCTGCTCCACCGGAACGGAGCGCTGCAGAACGTATTCGGGCGCTTCCTCGGCGGGGTTCTCGAGAACCTTGCCCTCGGAAGAGGTGTGCAGAAGGTTGGCGTCGACCGAGAAGGGCGCCTCGCCGCGCTTGTCCTTGGCGACGGGGATCTGGTTCTGCTCGGCGAACTCCAGAAGACGGGTGCGCGAGGTCAGGTCCCAGAGGCGCCAGGGTGCGATCACCTTGATGTCGGGGTTCAGCGCATAGGCGGCCAGTTCGAAACGCACCTGGTCGTTGCCCTTGCCGGTCGCGCCATGGGCCACCGCGTCGGCGCCCTCGGCCGCGGCGATCTCGACCAGCCGCTTCGAGATCAGCGGACGGGCGATCGAGGTGCCAAGCAGGTAGAGCCCTTCGTAGAGGGCATTGGCGCGGAACATCGGGAAGACGAAATCGCGCACGAACTCTTCGCGCAGATCCTCGATATAGACTTTCGACACACCGAGCATTTCTGCCTTGGCGCGGGCCGGTTCGAGCTCTTCACCCTGGCCGAGGTCGGCGGTGAAGGTGACGACCTCGCAGCCATATTCGGTCTGGAGCCACTTCAGGATGATCGAGGTGTCGAGGCCCCCGGAATAGGCCAGGACGACTTTCTTGGGCGCGGACATGGGCTTTCCCTCACGTATGAACTGGCCTCGCGCATTACTGGGTTTTATCCCCGGTATCAAGGATCGCCCGTTGACCTTCCGGGCTCATATGCTAGCCGTCGGCGATGTCTGGGCAAAACGCGGCGGGGGTTTCATGAAGGGTTGGCGCATTTTCGTGCATTCGCTGCGGATGGTGGTCGACAACATCGGCACCGCGCTGCGCGTCTCGCTCGTGCTCTACCTCGTGCAGGCCGCCAGCCAGATCGCCACCTACCTGCATGCCGATGACGCTGGCCCGGACGGGCTGCCCGTACAGGTGATCGGCCTTCCGGCCTTGGCGCTTGTGGTGCTGGCGGTGCTCGCCAGCCTCTGGATCGCCGTGGCGTGGCACCGTTTCGTGCTGACCGGCGAAGAGCCGCGCGGCTGGCTGCCACGATGGCACGGTGGCGAGATCCTTGGCTATTTCGGCCGGTCGATCCTCATCGCGCTGGTGATCTTCCTCGGCATGATGATCTCGGCCATCCCGGTGGCGCTGATCGGCGCGGCGGTGCCCGGGCTGGCGCCGGTGCTTGTCTTCGGCCTTGTCGGGCTGGGCGGCTACCTGTTCTTCCGGCTGGGGCTGATCTTGCCGGCCGCGGCGGTGGGCGAGAAGCTGACGCTGAAGCAGGCCTGGCGCGCCACCGCCGAGGACGATGGCGCGGTGGTGACCCTGGCCATGCTGGTGATCGGCGGCTCGTTGCTGGTCGAGCTTCCGGCACTGATCGACAACAGCGCGGGGTCGATCGTCAACCTCGTCTACGGGCTGGTGATCAACTGGTTCGCCACGATGATCGGCATCTCGGTGCTGACCTCGCTCTACGGCCATTTCGTCGAGAAGCGCCCGATCGATTGAGCGTCGAGCGGGCCTTCAGCGGCCTTGCGCAAAGCGTGCCGATGCGCCACATGCCTAGGGCATGGATGATTTTCTCGCTCACGCCCGCGCCGCCACGCAAGAGATGCGCTCGGTCTTTCCCGAGACGCCGCTTCTGCGCAACGATCACCTTTCGGCGATTTTCGGCGCCGACATCTGGCTCAAGCGCGAGGATCTGAGCCCGGTGCGCAGCTACAAGCTGCGCGGCGCCTTCAATGCCATGCGCAAGCGTCCCGAGGTCGAGACCTTCGTTGCCGCCAGCGCCGGCAACCACGCGCAGGGCGTCGCCTACATGTGCCGGCAGTTCGGCAAGACCGGGGTGATCTTCATGCCGGTGACCACGCCGCAGCAGAAGATTCAGAAGACCCGCATGTTCGGCGGCGAGAATGTCGAGATCCGCCTTGTCGGAGACTATTTCGACGAATGCCTCAGCGCCGCGCAGGACTATTGCGCCGAGATCGGCGGGCATTTCCTGTCGCCCTTCGACGATGAGGACGTGATCGAGGGGCAGGCCACCGTGGCGGTGGAGATCGAGGCGCAACTCGGTCGGGTTCCGGACCATCTGGTGATCCCGGTGGGCGGTGGCGGGCTTGGCTCGGGGCTGCTGAGCTATTTCGGCACGGCGAGCCAATACACCTTTGTCGAGCCTCTGGGCGGCGCCTGCCTGCGCGCGGCGCTCGAGGCGGGCAAACCGGTGACCCTGCCATCGGTGAACACTTTCGCAGATGGGGCGGCGGTCGCGCGGATCGGGGCGAAGACCTTCGAGGTGCTGAAGGGCGTCGGGGTGGCGAACACGCTGGCGGTGAACGAGGACCGGCTCTGCACCACCATTCTCGAGATGCTGAACGTCGAGGGCGTGGTGCTCGAGCCCGCTGGGGCGCTGTCGATCGACGCGCTGAAAGATCTCGGACAGTCGATCCGCGGCAAGACCGTGGTCTGCATCACCTCGGGCGGCAATTTCGACTTCGAACGTCTGCCGGAGGTGAAGGAGCGGGCGCAGCGCTACTCGGGGGTGAAGAAATACTTCATCCTGAGGCTGCCACAGCGGCCCGGCGCGCTGAAGGATTTCCTGAACTTCCTTGGCCCGGAGGATGATATCGCGCGGTTCGAATACCTGAAGAAATCGGCGCGCAACTTCGGGTCGGTGCTGATCGGGATCGAAACCGCGGATCCGGCGAATTTCGACCGGCTTTTCAGCGATCTCGACGCCCATGGATATGCCTATCGTGACATCACCGACGACGAGGTGCTGGCGCAATTCGTGATCTGATCACGGCGTGCGACAACGCGCTGGGCGCGATCTGCCCGGCGCAGAGCCTGATCCGCAGAGCTCAGGCGGCGCGAAGCTCGGGCAATTGCGCGAGAAATTCCTCGCGTGAGCGGGCGTAGCAGCGGCGCAGCAGCTCGGGATCAAGCGGCGCGCCGAGCCCGGCGGTGATCGCCAGTTCCCCGGCCTCGCAAAGGGCCGAGAGCCGCTCGAAGCCGAGATTGAGCGTGCTGCCCTTGAGGAAATGCAGCTGTTCGGAGAGTTCCTGCAGAGACCCGGGATGTGCGGGCAGGCGCTCGAGCGTGGCCTGGACTTCAGTCAGGAAGAGCGCGACCACCTCGTCGAAATGCTCTGCCCCGATCTCGTTGCGCAGCTCGGCCACCCTGTGCCAGTCGATGAGCGGGCCACCCGGCTCTGATCCGGGGGAGCGCGTCGCGGGGGATGTCGGGGCTTCGGTCATCTGGGTACCTCCTGTGCGGAGACTTGCATGCAAAGCTGAACGAAGCGTTTCGGTGCGGGGGACTGCCACCGGTGAAAGCACGCATTAACGCGCGGACCCTAGGCTGCATTCCGGTCAGATGCAGCTTGGAAGGACGCAGAGTGATCCCGAACACCGCCGAGAGTTTTGAACCAGGCTGGGGGCGAGCCCCGATCCGGCGCGTGTTGGTCGTGGATGACAGCCCGCTGCAACTGAAGATCCTCTCGTCGATGCTGCAGCGCTGGGGGCTCGAAGTGTCGCAGGCGCAGAGCGGTGCCGAGGCGCTGCTGCTCTGCGCCGAGATGCGCCCCGATGCGGTGCTTTCCGACTGGATGATGCCCGGAATGGACGGGCTGGAGTTCTGCCGCCTGTTCCGCGCCCAATGCGGCGATCGCTATGGCTATTTCATCCTGCTCACCAGCAAGAGCGACAAGGCCGAGATCGCCCGCGGGCTCGACGCGGGGGCGGATGATTTCCTCACCAAGCCGGTGAACGCCAGCGAACTGCGGGCGCGGATCAACGCCGGGGCGCGGATCCTGCAGATGCAGCGTCAGCTTTCGGCGACTCTCGGGCGGCTGCAGGAGGCCTATGACGCGGTGGACCGCGACCTGCAGCAGGCCCGCACCATCCAGCAGGCGCTGGTGCCGCGCCGCAATCGGCGCATCGGCACCTCACAGGTGAGCCTGCTGCTCAAGCCCTGCGGCCATGTGGGCGGCGATCTGGTGGGCAGCTTCTCGCATTGCGAATGCAGCGTCGGGCTCTACAGCATCGACGTGTCGGGGCACGGTATCACCTCGGCGCTGATGACCGCGCGGATCGCCGGGCTGCTGGGCGGCGACTTCCCCGATCAGAACATCGCGCTCGAGAGGATCGTGCACGGGACGCTCTTCCGTCCGCCCGAGGAGGTCGCGCGGCGGCTCAACGAGCGTTTGGCGGCGGATCCGGGCGTGGCGGAGTATCTGACCATGGCCTATGCCGTGGCCGATCTCGATTCCGGCAAGGTCGAGCTGGTGCAGGCGGGACACCCGCCGCCGCTGCTGCTGCGCGCCGGCGGTGGGGCCGAGTTCATCGGGAAGGGCGGCTTGCCGGTCGGGCTGATCCCCGGCGCGCGCTACGAGCGGCTGCGGCTGCAGATGCGCCCCGGCGACCGGCTGCTGCTCTATTCCGACGGGCTGACCGAGGCGCTGATGACCGATGGCACGCAGCTTGATCTTGCAGGGCTTCGGGCACTGGCGCCCGAGGTGCAGGGACAGGGCACCGAGTATCTCGACGATCTCTTCTGGCGGATCACCCAGCGCATGCGCGGCGGCGCGCGGCTGGAGGATGACGTCTCGGCCGCGCTGCTGGAATTCGGCGGGATTTGACCCCGATCAGCGCAGGACGCGGCGCAGGAAGTCGCGGTCGCCCGGGTTGCCGAGGATCTCTGAGGCCAGCGCCGGGTCCATCCATACCGCTTGGTGGCCGGGCTCGCTGGGCGCACCGAGCGGCCGGACCGGGTGGGCGGCGTAGATGATGCAGAGCTTCTCGGCCCAAAGATCGTATTCGGGCATGTAGGTGAAGCGGCGGAAGGCCCCGAGACGACGCGGCTGAGCGATCTTCCAGCCGGTTTCCTCGAAGACCTCGCGGTGCAGCGCCGCGATCGGCGACTCGCCCGCGTCGATGCCGCCGCCGGGCAGTTGGTACTCGGGCCAGGGATCCGCCTGATGGGTGACCAGCACTGCCCCGTTTCGCGGCAAGATTGCATAGGCCCCGGGGCGGAGGGTGTACCTGCGCCCGGATTCGGGCGGCTCGCCGTATCTTGCAGTCATCGGTCCCCCTTGGTTCCCGTGTTTTTGCTGCTTATATGGGGCCGATATGCCAAGATCCGGCAGATAAGGAAACCCCATGACCATCGGCAGCAAACTCGCCTGGGACGATACCGTCCTGCCATTTCAATTGGATCACGCCGACATCCGGGGCCGCGTGGCGCGGCTCGACGGGGTGCTGAACGGGGTCCTCAGCCAACATGACTACCCGGAGCCTGTCGAGGCTCTGATCGCGGAGATGACCCTGCTGACCGCGCTGATCGGCCAGACCATGAAGCTGCGCTGGAAGCTCTCGCTGCAGGTGCAGACCCGCGGCGCGCTGCGCATGATCGCGACCGACTACTTTGCCCCCACCAAAGAGGGCGAGCCGGCCCGTCTGCGCGCCTACGCCAGCTTCGACCGCGAGCAGATCACCGAAGCGCCGGCCTATGACCAGCTCGAAGACGGCTATTTCGCCGTGCTCATCGACCAGGGCAAGGGCACCACGCCCTATCAGGGCATCACCCCGCTTTCGGGCGGTGCGCTGGCGCGCTGCGCCGAGAGCTATTTTGCCCAGTCCGAGCAGATCCCGACCCGCTTCATGCTCAACTTCGGCAACGTGCCGCAGGCGGATGGCAGCTCGCACTGGCGCGCCGGCGGCGTGATGCTGCAGCACATGCCCAAGGCGTCGCCCTTCGCCAAGCCGCAAGTCGACGGAGAGGGCGGCACCGGCGAGAACGGCGTGCTGCGTCCCGAGGATCTGCTGGGCGATACGGACGACGGTGAGAACTGGCGCCGCGTGAACTTCCACCTTGACACGGTGGACGAGCTGGAGCTGATCGGCCCGGACATCGCGCCGACCGACCTGCTGGTGCGTCTCTACCACGAGGAGAACCCGCGGGTGTTCGACGCCCAGCCGGTGCGCTTCGGCTGCACCTGCTCGGAAGACCGCGTGCGCCAGTCGCTGTCGATCTACTCGGCGCGGGACATCGAGAAGATGACCACCGAGGACGGCAAGGTCACCGCCGACTGCCAGTTCTGCGGCGCGCATTACGAGCTCGACCCGGAAACGGTCGGGTTCGAGGCCAAGAAGTGAGCGCGGTCCGGGATCAGATCGATCTGCTGAAACGGGCGCTGGAGGCGACCTCTGGCGCCTCCTCCGATTTCGATCTGAACCCGGGCACGGTCCTGCCGGAGGGGCGCAAGCTGCGTCCCGCCGGCGTCCTCGCCGGCTTCGTCGCCTGCGAGCAGGGGCTCGAGCTGGTGTTGACCAAGCGCAGCTCGAGGCTCAAGCACCACCCGGGCCAGATCGCCTTCCCGGGCGGCAAGGTCGATCCCGGTGACGAGGACGAGGTCGCCGCCGCTCTGCGCGAAGCGCGCGAGGAGGTGGGGCTTTCGGAAAGCCGGGTGGACGTGCTGGGCACGCTGCCGCCGCACGAGACGGTCACCGGCTTCCATGTGACCCCGGTCATCGGCCTCGTCATGTACGACTTCGACCCTGTTCCGGAGCCCGGCGAGGTCGCCGAGGTGTTTCGCGTGCCCTTCGAGCATGTCGCCGATCTGGAGCGGTACAGCATCCAGGGCCGCCGCTGGCGCGGCGCCACGCGGCACTACTGGACGGTGCCCTTCGGCCCTTATTACATCTGGGGCGCGACGGCACGGATGCTGCGCGGGCTGGCGGAGCGCATGGCATGAGCCTTGCGAAGACCACGGTCACCGGCGACTGGCTGACCCGGCCCGAGACGCAGCAGGTGCTCGCCATGCTCGAGGACGGCGGGCATCAGGGCTACGTGGTCGGTGGCTGCGTGCGCAACGCGCTGATGGGCGTGGCGGTGAGCGACGTCGACATCGCCAGCGATGCGCGCCCCGAGCGGGTGGTCGAACTGGCGCAGGCGGCGGGGCTGAAGCCGGTGCCCACGGGCATCGAGCATGGCACGGTGACGGTGGTGGCGGGCGGCATTGGCCACGAGATCACCACCTTCCGCGCCGACACCGAGACGGATGGTCGCCGCGCCGTGGTGCGCTTTTCGGACGACATCGCCGAGGATGCGGCGCGGCGCGATTTCACCATGAATGCGCTCTATGCGGATGCGCGGGGGCTGATCCTCGACCCTTTGAACGGCCTGCCGGACCTGCGCGCCCGCCGGGTGCGCTTCATCGGCGCGGCCACCGACCGTATCCGCGAGGACTACCTGCGCACCCTGCGCTACTTCCGCTTCTCCGCCTGGTACGGCGATCCCGGGCAGGGCTTCGATCCCGAGGCGCTGGCGGGCATCGCCGAGACGCTGGACGGGCTGGACAGGCTCTCGCGTGAGCGCGTCGGGCAGGAGATGCTGCGCCTTCTGGCCGCGCCCGATCCGGTGCCCGCCGTGTCGGTCATGGCGCAGGTCGGCGTGCTGGCGCATGTGCTGCCCGGAGCTTCAGTGACCGCGCTGGGCCCGCTGGTGGCCGAGGAACAGAGACTGTCCGTCGCCCCGGACGCGCTGCGCCGGCTCGCGAGCCTCGGCGTGGAAGCGCCCGACCTGCGGCTCTCGAAGGCGCAGCAGCGGCACCTTGCCCTGTATCAGGGCCTGATCGGCGAGACGCAGGGGCCGGCGGAGCTGGCCTATCGCCATGGCGGCGAGGTTGCGCAAAGCGTGCTCTTGCTGCGCGCCGCAAGCTTCCAGCAGCCGGTGACGGAAGAGGCGCTCTTCGAGATGGCCCGGGGCACCGAGGCCAGCTTCCCGCTCTCGGCCAAGGATTTCATGCCCGCATTTAAGGGGCCCGCACTGGGAGAGGCGCTGCGCGCGGCCGAGAAACGCTGGATCGGATCGGGTTTCACGCTTACGAAGGCGGAACTTCTGTCTGACGAGTAAGCGCCCTGCATGACGATTGATCCGCTCTACGCCTTTGTCTTCTTCGGGCTCTTCTCGCCCGGTCCCAATGTCATCCTGCTGACCGCCTCGGGCGCGCGCTTCGGCGTGAAACGCTCCTTGCCGCATCTTTTCGGTGTGGTGATCGGTGTCGGCATCACCGCCGGGCTCACCGGGCTCGGCATTGCCGCGCTGCTGCAGCAGATGCCGAAGCTGGAGTTCGCGCTGCGCATCGCGGCGAGCGCCTGGATGCTCTACATGGCCTGGGGCCTGTGGAATTCCGAGCGCCGCAAGAAAGCCGAGGCGGCCCGCCCCATGACGCTGATCGAGGCGGTGCTCTTCCAATGGGTGAACCCCAAGGTCTGGGCGGTGGCGCTGGCGGCGGTCTCGGCCTATCCCTCGGCTTTCGGCCCGCTGGGCGAAGCGCTGCGGCTGGGGTCGGCCTTTTCGGGTCTGAACCTCGTGGTGTGCCTCTTCTGGACCTCGGCAGGGGCATTGCTGACCTACCTGCTGTCGACCCCGGCGGCCTGGCGCTGGTTCAACCGGGCCATGGCCATCGCACTGGCAAGTTTTTCCGTCATGGTGTTCCTGTAAGGCCTGACCTAGACCTAGCGTCAGACAATCAGGACACGACACATGTTTCGCCGTTTCGAAAGCATGGTCGATCCCTATGTGGACTACCCGCAGACGGACCGGCCTCCGACCAAGCTGCTGCCCTTCATGCTGGACTATTCCCGGCCGTTCCGCCGGGTCTTCGTCTGGACAGGGCTCTTGTCGGTGGTGGTCGCAAGCATCGAGATCGGGCTCATTTGGGCCATGGGCTGGGTCGTCGACATCCTCGGCGGCGAGCCGGCGCAGGTCTGGGAAGACCACGGCTGGCATCTCATAGCCCTTGCGCTCTTCATCCTGCTGCTGCGGCCGCTGTTCCAGGCGCTCGACGTGCTGCTGCTGAACAATGCGATCATGCCCAACTTCGGCACCTTGGTGCGCTGGCGGGCGCATAAGCAGGTGCTGCGCCAGTCGATCGGCTGGTTCGAGAACGATTTTGCCGGGCGCATCGCCAACCGCATCATGCAGACGCCCCCGGCGGCGGGCGAGTCGGTGTTCCAGGTCTTCGACGCGATCACCTTCTCGATCTCCTACCTCGTCGGCGCGCTGGTGCTGCTGGGCGATGCCGACCCGCGGCTGGTGATCCCGATGCTGCTCTGGCTGGCGCTCTACGCCGGGTTGATGAAATGGACGGTCGCCCGCGTCGGCGCGGCGTCCAAGGCCGCTTCGGATGCGCGCAGCTTCGTGACGGGCCGCGTGGTGGATGCCTATACCAACATCCACTCGGTGAAGATGTTCGCCCACGACCGGCAGGAACTTGATTACGCCAAGGAGGCGATCGAGCAGGCGCGGCAGACCTTCCAGGCGGAAATGCGGCTCTATACCTTGATGGATCTGGGTTTGATGGTGCTCAATGGGCTGCTCATCGTCGGCGTTGTCGGCTGGGCCATTGCCCTGTGGATGCAGGGGCAGGCCAGCACCGGCGCGGTGGCGGCGGCGACGGCGCTGACGCTGCGGCTCAACGCGATGACCGGCTGGATCATGTGGGCGCTGACCACCTTCTTCCGCCAGCTCGGCGTGGTGGCCGAGGGGATGGAGACCATCGCCCAGCCGATCGAACTTGTCGACGGCCCGGATGCAAAGCCGCTTCGGGTCGCGCAGGGCGAGATTGCGGTCTCGGATCTCTCGCATCACTACGGGCGCGGCTCTGGCGGGCTCGACCGGGTGACGCTGACCATCCGCCCCGGCGAGAAGATCGGCCTTGTGGGGCGCTCGGGCACCGGGAAATCGACCCTCGTGAAGCTGCTTCTGCGCTTCTACGACCCTGAATCCGGCAAGGTCGAGATCGACGGGCAGGACATCACCCGGGTGACGCAGGACAGCCTGCGGCGGCAGATCGGCATGGTGCAGCAGGACAGCGCGCTGATGCACCGGTCGGTGCGCGAGAACCTGCTCTATGGCCGCCCCGAGGCGAGCGAAGCGCAGATGATCGAGGCCGCGAAGCAGGCGCAGGCGCATGAGTTCATCCTCACGCTTGAGGACGGGCAGGGGCGGCGCGGCTATGATGCTCATGTGGGTGAGCGCGGCGTGAAGCTCTCGGGCGGGCAGCGGCAGCGCATCGCGCTGGCGCGGGTGATCCTCAAGGATGCGCCGATCCTGATCCTCGACGAAGCCACTTCGGCGCTGGACTCGGAGGTCGAGGCGGCGATCCAGGACACGCTCTACGGCATGATGGAAGGCAAGACGGTGATCGCCATTGCGCACCGGCTCTCGACCATCGCCGCAATGGACCGCATTCTGGTGATGGACGACGGGCGCATCGTCGAGCAGGGTACCCATGACGCGCTTTTGGCCCAGGCTGGACTATATGCAGGGTTCTGGGCGCGCCAGTCCGGCGGCTTCCTCGACCCCGACGCCGACAGCCAAGCGCAGGACACCGCATGATCTGACCCAAGACCGAGAGGGCGAGGCATGAGCCTTTCCGACATGATAGACCCGTTTTCCCGCGCCGAGACGCCGCCGCCGCAGACCCTGGGGCGGTTCACGCTCTGGGCGCTGCGCGGGGCCTGGCCGGTGCTGATTCCGGCGGCGATCCTCTCCGCCCTGGGCGGCATCTTCGAGGTGATGTCGGCAAAGCTGCTGGGCGAGGTGATCGACAAGACCCTCAGCAGCCCCGCCAGCACGGTCTTTGCCGATCATTGGCTGTTCCTGCTGCTCTGCGCCGCGTTCTTCATCCTGCTGCGGCCGGGGATCGCCGGGCTTTCGGCCTACGTGCAGTCGGTCGTCATGCAGCCCAATGTGTTCAACCTGATCCTGAGCCGGGTGCACCGCTACACGCTGGGCCATTCCGTCACCTTCTTCGACAATGATTTCGCCGGGCGCATCTCGCAAAAGGAGATGCAGACCGCGCGGGCGCTGAACGACGTGATCTCGGAGGTCATCCAGGCGGTGCTCTTTGCGCTCGCTTCGGTGATCGGCTCGGTCTGGCTGGTCGGCTCGATCGACTGGCGCATCGGGCTGGCGCTGATCGGCTGGATCGTCGTCTACGCGCTGTTGCTGCGCCACTTCATGCCGCGCATCCGCACGCGGTCCAAGGCGCGGGCGGCGGCGCGGGCGATGGTCACCGGGCAGCTGGTCGACACGGTGACCAACATCAAGACCGTGAAGCTCTTTGCCCATGACGAGTTCGAGGACCGCGCCGCGCTCGACGCCATGTCGACCTACCGCGAGCGCTTCATCGCCTTCGGGCATGTCGCCTCGGCCTTCCGGTTCTGGCTGATGGCGCTGGCGGGCACGCTGCCGGTGCTGCTGATCGGCGGCGCGCTGGCTTTCTGGTCGCAGGGCTACGTCACCGCCGGCGACATCGCCGCCACCGGGGCCGTCGCCATCCGGCTCAGCCAGATGACCGGCTGGGTCAGCTTCACGTTGATGGGCATCTACGCCAACATCGGCGAGATCGAGGATGGCATCCGCACCATCACTCCGGACCACACGCTTCTCGACGCGCCCGGTGCCCCGGCGCTGGCGGTGCCACAGGGGCGCATCGAGTTCCGCGATGCCGGCTTCGCCTACGGCCGCAAGGAAGGCGGGGTCGAGCATATCGCGCTCGACATTGCGCCGGGCCAGAAGGTGGGCATCGTCGGCGCCTCGGGCGCGGGCAAATCGACCCTCGTGGCGCTGCTGCTGCGGCTCTACGACACGGAAAAGGGCGGCATCTACATCGACGGGCAGAACATCGCGGATGTCACGCAGGAGAGCCTGCGGCGGCAGATCGGCATGGTCACCCAGGAGACGGCCATGTTCAACCGCTCGGCGTTGGACAACATCCGCTACGGCCGCCCGGAGGCCACGATGGAAGAGGTGATCGCCGCCGCCGAAAAGGCCGAGGCGCATGAGTTCATCCTGCATCTGCGCGACCACATGGGGCGCACAGGGTACGACGCGCACCTCGGCGAGCGGGGCGTGAAGCTCTCGGGCGGACAGCGGCAGCGCATCGCACTGGCCCGGGCGATCCTCAAGGATGCGCCGATCCTGGTGATGGACGAGGCCACCTCGGCGCTCGATTCCGAGGTCGAGGCGCTGATCCAGCGCGCGCTCGAGCGGGTGATGGAAGGCAAGACCGTTCTGGCCATCGCGCACCGGCTCTCGACCATCGCCAGCATGGACCGGATCGTGGTGCTTGATCAGGGCCGCATCGTCGAGCAGGGCAGCCACGAGGCGCTGCTGGCGCAGAACGGGCTCTATGCGCGCTACTGGAACCGCCAGAGCGGCGGGGTGATCGACCCGCAGGAGGCGGCGGAATAGGCTCTGCGAGAGCGCAGCGCCCGCTTTAACAGGCTTGCGTGGCAGCCCCGTTGGGGGCATGAGGCGGCGCATGGAACAGGTCACGATCGAACGGCTCGGGCATCAGGGGGACGGCATCGCCGCCGGTCCCGTCTTCGTGCCCGGCTCTCTTCCCGGCGAGCTTGTCGAGGGCGAGATCTCCGGCGGCGTCATGGGCGCGCCGCGCATCCTCACGCCCTCGGAGATGCGGGTCAGCCCGCCCTGTCGCCACGCCAAGAGCTGTGGTGGCTGCCAGTTGCAGCACGCGCGGCCCGATTTTGTAGCCGCCTGGAAGCAGGATGTGGTGCGCCACGCGCTGGCCGCACATGGCATCGAGGCCGCGTTCCGCGAGATTGCCACCTCGCCCGAGCAAACGCGGCGCCGCGCCGGCTTTTCGGCCAAGCGCACCAAGAAGGGCGCGCAGGTCGGTTTTCACCGCAAGCGCTCCGACGTCATCGTCGAAGTGCCCGACTGCCGCGTCATAGACCCGAAACTGGCCGCCGCGCTGCCGCTGGTCGAGGCATTGGCGGTGCTCGGCGCGAGCCGCAAGGCCGAGCTGTCGGTGATGGTCACCACCAGCCAGGGCGGGCTCGATGTGGTCGCCAAAGGCGGCAAGGAGGCCGACGCGCAGATGCAGCAGCAGCTCTCAGAGCTGGCGCGGCAGCATGAGTGCGCGCGCATCGCCTGGGGCGAGGACGTGGTGCTGACCCGCCGCCCGCCGATGCAGAAGATGGGCCGGGCCGAGGTCTCGCCGCCGCCGGGGGCCTTCCTGCAGGCAACGCCGCAGGGCGAGGCGGCGCTGCTGGCCGATGTCCTAGAGCACATCGACGGGGCGAGCCATGTGGTCGACCTTTTCGCCGGCTGCGGCACCTTCGCGCTGCCGATCGCCGAGAGGGCGCGCGTGCACGCGGTCGAGGGCGACCGGGCGATGACCCAGGCGCTCGACCATGGCTGGCGCCATGCACAGGGCCTGCGCCACGTGACCACCGAGGCACGGGATCTCTTTCGCAACCCGCTTCTGCCCGCCGAACTGGCGCGTTTCGACGCCGCGGTGATCGACCCGCCGCGCGCCGGGGCCGAGGCGCAGGTGGCGCAGCTCTGCGAAGCGAAGATTCCCCGCATTGCCTTCGTGTCCTGCAACCCGGTGACCTTTGCGCGCGAGGCCGCGGCGCTGCTGCGCGCGGGCTACAAGCTCGACGGGCTACGCGTCGTGGACCAGTTCCGCTGGTCGACCCATATCGAGCTCGTTGCAGGATTCAAAAGGCAATAGTGCCGATATTCCGACAACTTCCTGCCAACTCCTTCTATCGCGATGCCGCAGTGTACTGTATAACTGAGGCAAAATAAGAACGAGTGAGACAGGCAAGATGTTTATTGGCAGGCACGTGTTCGTGCTCGCAGCGGTTTTGCTGCTTGCCGCCTGCGGCGGTGGGCGGGACCCGGCGAGCATGAAATTCAGGTCCTATAGCGGGCCGTCCGTCACCCATGTCGTGGTGCATAAGCAGGCTCGCAAGATGTACCTGCTGCACCATGATTCGATCATGAAGGTCTATGACATCGGTCTTGGTTTCGACCCGACCGGCGACAAGAAGGTCGAAGGCGACGGCAAGACGCCCGAAGGGCTCTACATGATCGACCGGCGCAACCCGAACTCGCGGTTCCACCTGAGCCTCGGGATCGACTATCCCAACGCCGCCGACCGTGCCGAGGCGCGCTTTCTTGGAAAGAGCCCGGGCGGAGACATCTTCATCCACGGCCGCCCGCCGGCCTATCAGAACGGTGTCTGGGACTGGACCTGGGGCTGCATCGCCGTGACCGACCGCGAGATCGAGGATATCTACGCGATGATCCGTGCCGACAGGCCGACGCCGATCCTGATCATGCCTTGACCCCGCGCGCAGCGGGCAGGTGTAGAGCCTGAAAGCGGGCCGCCCCTTGGGGCGGCCTTTTGATTGCGGCGACGCTCTTGAGGGCCGATGCGCGCTGCCGGACATGAAAAGACCGCCCCGGGGGGCGGTCTTTTCATCTTTGCCGATGCGGCGAGGTTCAGAAACCGGCCATCTGCGTGCCCGGCGTCGGGGCGAGGTCGGGCGCGCCCATGACCAGGGTCCACCAAATCTTGCCGCCCGGTTCCTGGAACCAGGAAAAGCCCATCTGGCGGGCGCTCGGGTCGAGGATCACGTCGCGGGTCGGCGCGTCTTCCATCCAGGCGGCGAGGGTCTCGAGCTCGGATTCATAGGTCTCCGAGATGTTCTCGCCGAGCAGGCGGCCGGTGTAGCCGACGCGCTGCACCCGGTCGATCGGCGAGGAGCCGTCCGAGCCGAAGTGCCAAGGGCGGTTCTGTACCGACATGTCGCGCGAATGGGTTGCGGCGGCAGCGTTGAGTTTGCTGTCGAGAGTCACGCCCGGCACGCCGCGCGCCTGACGCAGCGCGTTCACGGAATCGAGCATCGAATATTCGATCCGGCCGCTGTCGCCCTCGTTGATCCGGTAGACGCGTGGCAGGGGCTTGCCGTCCGGCCCAATCTGCGGCGGGGTCACCGAGGGGGCACATGCCGCCGCGAGAAGCCCGGAGGAGAGCAGGAGAAACGTGCGTCTGTTCATGTTGGCTGACCTTCGCGTACCGCTGGTTCACTATTGCGGCACACACATAGCTCGCGCAGCCGGGCTGATCAAACCCACATGCATGTGATCGTTCGTGTACACCTGCGTTTGATTTGCGACTGCGGCGCTCTCGCCATATGATTAGGGAACTCTTAACGGTTGTCGGGCGTAAAACCCCAGACGCCTCGTACTGGCTTTTCGTTTTTCGTGGCTCCAAAGGACATTTCCGCCATGGCAAAATCCCCCTATTCCCGTCGCGCCTTCCTTGCCGGATCGGCCGCGCTGGCCGGCGCCGCGGCGACCCCGGCCCTTGCGCAGAGCTACAACGGCGCGGGAACGGTCGAGATGGAAAATGACATCTCGAAGGTCATCCGACACAATATTTCGAGCTTCCGCACGCTCGACTGGCAGCCCTATTTCAGCAACCTGAACAAGGGTGCGGTGCTGGTGGATATCTCCTCGCGGGCGCTGCACTTCTGGGAACAGAATGGCACCTACCACCTTTACCCCTCGTCGGTGCCGCTGACCGACGACCTGACCCGCAAGGGCCGCACGCAGGTGGTGCTGAAGGATCCGCAACCCGACTGGCGTCCGACGCCGTCGATGAAGCAGCGCAACCCGGAGTGGCCGGACTACGTGCCGCCGGGCCCGGACAACCCGCTCGGCACCCGTGCGCTGCACCTGAGCTGGCAGTACTACCGCATCCACGGCACCCACGACACGCGCAAGATCGGGCGCCGCTCGTCGAACGGCTGCATCGGTCTCTATAACGAGCACATCGAGGCGCTCTACGACATGGCGCAGGTCGGCACGCAGGTGTTGCTGATTTGACGGCGCGCGGGCGGCGCGGCGGACGCCGCGTCAGCCAGAGTTTGCAATCGTAGGGGTTTGCTGCTTAGACCAGATACACGAGGTAAGTCTTGGGCTTGCCGTGGAGGAATCCCGCTTTGGAATTCACCATGCCGCGGCAGGCGTTGATCTGGAGAACAGCAATGAAGAAATTTGCACTCGCCGCCGTGCTCGCCGCATCTGCGACTTCGGTCATGGCCGGGTCCTATGACAGCGGCAAGCCGGTTTCGGAGCCGATCGTCGTCGTCGACGGCACCGAGGCGTCGTCCTCCTACGGCGGCATCCTGATCCCGCTGCTGCTGATCGCCGTGGTGGCCGCGGCCTCTGCGACCGACTGACCGGACGCTCTTGCCAGACATGCAAAAAGGCGGTGCCCCGGCACCGCCTTTTCCTTTTGGCCCATGTTCCTTTTTTGCCCCTGTCCGCGGGGGCCGGGGTCAGTCGAGCCAGCCCTTGAGGTTGTCCTCGATCACGCCGCTCAGCGCCGCGATATGCGCCGGGTCGTCGTTGAGGCAGGGGATGTAGGTGAAGTCTTCGCCGCCGGCGTGCTCGAAGCTCTCCTTGATCTCCTCGTTGATCTCTTCGAGCGTCTCTATGCAATCGGCCGAGAAGGCCGGGGCGATCACCGCGATGCGTTTCTTGCCCTCGCCCTTCGCCAGCCGCGCAACCTCTTCGACGGTATAGGGCTTGAGCCATTCCTCGGGACCAAAGACCGACTGGAAGGTGGTGCGGATCTGGGTCTTTTCCCAGCCGAGGCGCTCGCGCAGCAGCCGCGTCGATTTCTGGCACTGACAGTGATAGGGGTCGCCCTGCATCAGGTAGCGCTTCGGCATGCCGTGGTAGGACACCACCAGAATTTCGGGCTTCTCTGCCTTGGCGGCATAGGCGCGCTCGACCGACTGCGCCAGTGCCTCGATATAGGCCGGGCTCTCGAAATAAGGGTCGACCACGCGGGCGGTGGGCTGCCAGATCTCCTCCATCAGCGCCTTGAAGAAGGCGTCGTTGGCGGTGGCCGAGGTCGCCCCCGCGTACTGCGGGTAGAGCGGGAAGAACAGGATCTTGCGGCAGCCTGCCTCGGTCATCGCCTTGACCTTGGATTTGGTTGAGGGGTTGCCGTAGCGCATGCAGAAATCGACCATGACCCGGTCGCCGTAGCGTGCCTTCATCGACTCGGCGATGGCGGCGGTCTGCGCCTTGGTGATGGTCATCAGGGGGCTTTCGTTCAGCTCCTCGTTCCAGATCGACTTGTAATTCGCGCCGGACGAGAACGGCCGCTTTGACAGGATGATCAGCTGCAGCAGCGGCTGCCATTTCCACTTCGGGTAATCGATGACGCGCTGGTCCGAGAGGAACTCGGACAGGTAGCGGCGCATCGGCCAATAGCTGTAGTGGTCGGGCGTGCCGAGGTTGGCGAGCAGGACACCGACTTTCTCGCGTGGGAGCGCCGGGTGATCGGCGGGGGCCTGAGCGGGACGGATCGGGTCGGGGGTCATGTCGTTCATGCGTTCTGTTCCCTCAAAGTCACGCGCTAACTAACGCGAATTTAGAATGATTCAATCCTCGAGGCGGGTTTCCTTGGCACCCAGGGCGTCGGCGAGACGATGCGCCGCAGATCCCGGGCGCAGGGGCTTCTGCTGGCTCTCGTCGGGGGCCCAGCCGGTCAGGGTAACAAGCTCGAAGGTCGCCGAGAGGCGGCCGTCCGGGCGGGCGTAGCTCTGGGCGTAGATCTCCGCAGCGCGCAGCAGCACGGCACGGCGGGTGGGGCGGCGCAGCCGGGCCGAGAGTGCGTTGGCCTCGCCCATGGCGCGCAGGTCACGCATCAGGTGCAGCGCGTTCTCGTAGCTCACGTCGAGCGGCAGCGAATCCGCGACCGGGAGCGCCAGCCCGGCGCGCTGCAGCAGCGCGCCGAGATCGCGGATCTCGCCCATCGGCAGCACCCGGGGCGACAGCCCGCCGGTGACGTCGATCTCGGCCTGTCCCAGGGCGGCGCGCAGCTGCGAGAGGGTCTCGCCGCCGAAGGCGATCGTCAGGCAGAGTCCGTCGGACTTCAGCGCGCGTCGGCACTGGATCAGCTGGCCGACCGGGTCGTTCGCCCAGTGCAGTGCAAGCGCGTGGATCACCAGATCATGCGCGCCGACCTCGAGGTCCAGCACCTCGTCGTCGCGGAGGATCTTGGCGCCGGGCAGGGCGCCGTCCCAGATCTCGGGGAAGGGGGTGACAATGGCCGCGGATTTGAACTCCCTGTTAACCATCATCAGACGATCCTGCGCCTCGTCCCGCGCGGCCTCATGCAGGAAAAGCGCACTGTGCAGGTCCTCTGCGCGGCGCGCCCGGGCCCGGTTCCGGGCGAGGGCGGCGCGGTCGATGAGCTGCGGGCTCTGGGGGGCTGGCTGGCCGGGACGCGGGTCGGAACTCTGGCTGGACATGGAGGCTAGATAAGATGCGGCAGGAGCGGTTGCAAACCTTGTTGCGCGGGGCGCTGCGTCTTGTCTACCCACCGCGATGCCTGACCTGCGGCGGGCTGGTCGAGAGCGATCACGGACTTTGCGGCCCCTGCTGGCGCGACACTCCCTTTCTGGGCGGGCTAAGCTGCGACCTTTGCGGGGTGCCCTTGCCCGGCCACTCGGATGTCGCCGAGCATTGCGACGCCTGTCGGGTGCAGGAGCGCCCCTGGGCGCAGGGGCGGGCGGCGCTGCTCTACAAGGGCAACGGGCGCAAGCTGGTGCTGATGCTGAAACACGCCGACCGCACCGACATCGCGGGGCCCGCGGCACGCTGGATGGCGCGCGGGCTGCAGGGGCTCGATGCCGGCACGCTGGTGGTGCCGGTGCCGCTACACCTGCGCCGCCACCTGCGTCGCCGTTACAACCAGTCGGCGCTGCTGGGTGCGGCGCTTGCGCGCGAGCTGGGGCTGCGCCACTGCCCCGACGCGTTGCGCCGCAACCGCGCCACGCCCTCGCTCGACGGAAAGGGCGCCGAGGAACGCTTTGCAACGCTCGACGGCGCAATCAGCGTTACCGGGCGGGAGGACCTCGCGGGGCGCAGCGTGCTGCTGGTGGATGACGTGATGACCTCCGGGGCGACGCTTTCCGCAGCGTCGCTGGCCTGCAAGCAGGCTGGCGCGGCACAGGTTATGGTCTCGGTACTGGCGCGCGTTGCAAAGGATACCTAAATCCCTGAAAGATGGGCTGCCAGTCCGCCGGAAAGGGAAACCTGCATGAAACCGATCGAGATCTACACCACGCCCACCTGCGGCTTCTGCGTCGCTGCCAAGCGGCTGCTCACCCAGAAGGGCGCCGAGTTCACCGAGATCAATGTCGCTGCCGCGCCCGAGCGTCGCGCCGAGATGACCCAGCGCGCCAACGGTGGCCGCACCGTGCCGCAGATCTTCGTGGGCGATGTGCATGTTGGCGGCTGCGACGAGCTTTACGCGATGGAGCGCGACGGCAAGCTCGACCCGCTGCTCGCGGGCTGACGGGGCAAGGACATGAAAACCGCGCTGCTGCAGATCAGCTCGTCGGACGATCCGGCGGAGAACCTCGAGACCGTCCGCGCCATGATGCGCGAGGCGGCCGGGCAGGGCGCGGGCTTCATCCTCACGCCCGAGGTGACCAATTGCGTCTCGTCGAGCCGCAGCCACCAGAAGGCGGTGCTGCGGCCCGAGGCGGAGGATCAGACCCTTGCGGGGCTGCGCGCCGAGGCGGAGGCGCTTGGCGTCTGGCTGCTGATCGGCTCGCTCGGCGTGAAATCCGAGCCGCCGGAGGAGCGCTTTGCCAACCGCAGCTTCCTGATCACCCCCGAGGGCGAGATCGCCGCGCGCTACGACAAGATCCACATGTTCGATGTGCAGGTGACCGAGACCGAGACCTACCGTGAATCCGACGGCTTTGCCCCGGGTGACCGCGCCGTGGCGGTGGCAACACCTTTCGGCACCCTCGGCATGACCATCTGCTACGACGTGCGCTTTGCCTACCTGCACCGCGCGCTGGCGCATGCCGGGGCGCAGATCCTGACCGTGCCCGCCGCCTTCTCGCCCGCCACCGGCCCCGGCCATTGGGAGCCGCTGCTGCGCGCCCGCGCCATCGAGACCGGCTCGTGGGTGCTCGCCCCGGCGCAATGCGGGTCCCACAAAATCTCCGAGGGCAAGCCGCGCCGCACCCACGGCCATTCGCTGGTGGTCTCGCCCTGGGGCGAGGTCATCGCCGATGGCGGCACCGAGCCGGGTATCATCTATGCCGAGATTGACCTGGCGCAATCCGACAAGGCGCGGGCACAGATCCCGGCGCTGACCCACGACCGCCAGTTCGAGGGACCGGCATGAGCTCCCCCGCCGATGCGCTGGCGATCTCGCTGTTCAGCGAGCTGCTGACCGCTGACCAGCTGCTGCGCAACCGCCTGACCCGGGTGCTGCCCGACCGCATGGAGATCTCGCATTTCTCGGTGCTCAACCACCTTGCCCGCGTGCAGACCGAGCGCAGCCCGGCGCAGCTGGCGCGCAGCTTCCACGTCACCCGCGGCGCGATGACCAACACGCTCAACAAGCTCGAGATCGCCGGGTACGTGCACATCCGCCCCGACTGGGACGACGCGCGGCGCAAGATGGTGGCGATCAGCCCCGCCGGAAAGCGCGCCCGCGAGGCGGCGCTCGCCGCCATGGCGCCGGTGATCTCGGAGATGGTCAAGGACCTTGGCGTCGACAAGGTGCGCGCGGCGCTTCCGGTGCTGCGCGAGCTGCGGCTGAAACTCGAGGCGGACTGACGACCGGGCTCAGCCCTGCGGCTTCAGCGCCGCCGTCACATAGTTGACCGACAAATCGCGGTCCGAGATCGACCAGCGCCAGCTCACCGGGTTGAACACGTAGCCCTTGCGGTCCACCGGCTCGAGGCCTGCGTTGCGCATCAGCCCGTAAAGTTCGTCGGGGGTGATGAACTTTGCCCAGTCGTGGGTGCCCTTGGGCAGCCAGCGCATCACCCATTCCGCGCCGACGATGGCCATGGCAAAGCTCTTGGCATTGCGGTTGATCGTCGAGCACAGGTGCAGCCCGCCGGGCTTCAGCAAGGCGTGGCACGCGTTCAGATAGGCCTGCGGATCGGCCACGTGCTCGACCACCTCCATGTTCAGCACCACGTCGAACTGCTCGCCGGCCTCTGCCAGCGCCTCGGCGGTGGAAAAGCGGTAGTCGATCTCCAGCCCCGACTGCTCGGCATGGGTCCGCGCCACGGGGATATTGCGCTCGGCGGCATCGACGCCGACGATCTCGGCCCCGAGCCGCGCCATCGGTTCGCAGAGCAGCCCGCCGCCGCAGCCGATGTCGAGGATGCGCAGCCCCTCGAAGGGACGCGGCGTCGCAAGGTCGCGGTCGAACTCCCCGGCAATCTGCGTCGTGATATACTCGAGACGCACGGGGTTCATCATGTGCAGAGGCTTGAACTTTCCGTTCGGGTCCCACCATTCTGCCGCCATGGCTTCGAACTTGGCGACTTCGGACGGATCGACGGTCAGGGTCATATTTTCGGTATCCCGTTTTCTTTTGGGTTCATCAGCCAATATAGAGGTTCCATGGACAAATACCCGGGCCAAAAGAGCGCAGTGCAACATCTCTATCCCGCGATCGACCCGTTCGACCAGCGCATGCTCGAGGTGGGCGCTGGGCACAAGCTCTATGTAGAGCAATGCGGCAACCCTTCCGGTATCCCGGTCATCGTGCTGCACGGCGGCCCCGGCGGCGGCTGCAGCCCGGCGATGCGGCGCTATTTCGACCCGGATGTCTACCGCGTGGTGCTCTTTGACCAGCGCGGCTGCGGGCGGTCGACGCCCCACGCGAGCGTCGAGAACAACACCACCTGGCACCTCGTTTCCGACATCGAGAAGATCCGCGAGACGCTGGAGATCGAGAAATTCATCGTCTTCGGGGGCAGCTGGGGCGCGACGCTCTCGCTGGTCTATGGCATCAGCCACCCCGAGCGGGTGCGCCAGCTGGTGCTGCGCGGCGTCTTCATGATGACCCAGGCCGAGCTTGACTGGTTCTACGGAGGTGGCGCCGGGCAGTTCTGGCCGGAGACCTGGGCCCGCTTCGAAAGCCTGATTCCCGAAGACGAGCGCGGTGATCTTGTCGCTGCCTACCACCGGCGGCTGTTCTCTGGCGACCTGCGCGAGGAAATCCGCTTCGCCCGGGCCTGGTCAAGCTGGGAGAACGCGCTGGCCTCGGTCTATTCCAATGGCCACGGCGGCGAGGCGCCGGCCGAATATGCCCGCGCCTTCGCCCGGCTCGAGAACCATTATTTCGTCAATGCAGGCTTTCTTGAGGAAGACGGCTGGATTCTCAAGAACGCCGATAAGCTGCGCGGGATTCCCGGGGTCATCGTACAGGGCCGCTACGACATGATCTGCCCACCGCGCCGCGCCTGGGAGCTGTCGCGCGCCTGGCCCGAGGGCGAGCTGCGCATGGTGCGCAACGCCGGCCATGCGCTATCCGAGCCCGGCATCAGCGCCGAGCTGGTGCGGGTGATGGACCAGATCGCCCTGCTCGAAAGCCTGCCGAACCGTCACGGTTACTGACCGCGCCGCGAGATGGCGCAGGTTTGAGCGAGCCGCTGTTGCACCCGCGCGGGCCGAAGTGCAAAGTGAGCACCGCAAGAGACATCACCAGAGGGGAGTGCCCCGTTCCATGACCGCCCTTCGCCGCCGTCGCGTGCTGCAATCGGCCCTCGCCGCCGCCGTTCTCGGCGCGTCGGGACTGGCCGGCGCCGCGGCTGTGGCAGGGGCGACGCGCGGCGGCTACTTCCGCGCCGCACTGGGCGGCGCGCGCGGCACCGACAGCTGGGACGCGCGGACCCACGCCGGGCTCTTCATGAGCGCCGCGGCGCAGGGTGCGGTCTTCGACACGCTGACCGAGGTGGCGGCGGGGGGCGCCTTGCGCGGCGAGCTGGCCACCGGCTGGAGCGCCTCGCCCGATGCCCGCGTCTGGACCTTCGACCTGCGCCCCGGCGTGCGCTTCCACAATGGAAAGGCGTTTGGCGCCGAGGACGTGCTGGCCTCGCTGGCGCTGCACCGGGACGCAGCTTCGCCGGCCCGGCCCATCGTCGCCGAGATCGAGGAGATGCGCGCCACCGCGCCGCATCAGGTGCAGTTCACCCTCGCCACCGGCAACGCCGACTTCCCCTACCTTCTCGCCGACTACCACCTGCTGATCTACCCCGCCGGGCAGATCGCCGAGGCCATGGCGCGCGGCATCGGCACAGGCCTCTACCGGGTTGAGCGATTCGAGCCCGGCCGCCGCTTTATCGGCCACCGGGTCGCCGAGCATTACAAGGACGGCCGCGCGGGCTGGTTCGACGGGGTGGATTTCCTCGCTATGAACGATCCCCGCGACCGGCTCGAGGCGATGCGGTCCGGGCGCGTCGATGCCATCGACCGACTGCCCGCCGCCGAGGCTGCTGCGCTTCAGGCCGAGCCGCGCTTCACTGTGCAGAGCCTCGCCGGCAACCAGCATTACGGTTTCGCGTTGCGCACCGACCTTGCCCCCTTCGCGGATCCGCACCTGCGGCAGGCGCTGAAGGCCGCGGTCGACCGCGAGGCGATGGTGGCCGAGGTCCTGCACGGCCATGGCAGCATCGGGCAGGACAGCCCGATCGGGCCCGCCAACCCCTATTTCGCCGCGCTCGAGCCGCAGGGCTTCGATCCGGACCGCGCCCGCTGGCATCTCGCGCAGGCCGGCCACGAGAGGATCGCCCTGCCGATGCTGGTCTCCGAGGCCGCTTTCGATGGCGCCGGTCGCGCTGCCGAGCTCTACCGCGAGAGCGCCGCGCAGGCCGGGATCGCGCTTGAGCTGCGCCGGCTTCCGCCGGAAACGCACTGGCCGCGCGACAGCGCCGGTTTCCGCGCCGGTGGCTGGTCGGGCCGGGCGACAGAGGATTGGGCGTTTTCCACGGTGCTGACCGAAGCCGCGCCCTGGAACGCCACGCGCGGCGGCTCGGGGCGCTTCGGCACTTTGCTGCGCGAGGCACGGGCCGAGTTCGACAGCACCCGCCGTGCCGAACTCTACGCCGAGATGCAGCGGATCAGCCGCGACGAGGGCGGGCTGATCCTGCCGATGTACGCCAACCATCTACAGGCACATTCGGCGCGGATCGCGACGCCGAAGCGCGTCGGGGCCATGCGCGCGATGGACGATTCGCGCATGGCCGAGCGGTGGTGGATGGCCTGAGGCGGTCCTGGCCCCTGATCAGAGCTTGTCGTCGTAATCCGACACCAGCAGGTGCAGCGGTGCCTCGTCTTCCTCGATCTGCGAGAAACGACCCAGCGGCTCGGCGAAAATATTGTCGGTCAGGTCGTCGTTGACCGTCGAGACCTCGCCGATCAGCACGTCACTGCCCTCGCCCCAGAAGGCGTGCCACGTTGACGGGAAGAGCGTCACCGATTCGCCCGGATCCAGCTTGAGGTGCCCGCCCGCGGGCAGCGTCCGCTCCATCCCATCGCAGAGCACGGTGACCGCGGCGTCGCGGTCTATTTCGCCCTCGGGCGTGGCGGTGAAGAGCTCCAGAACCAGCGTGCCGCCACCGCGGTTGATAATGTCCTCTACCTTCAGATCGTGCCGGTGCATCGGGCTGAGCTGGTCCTTGCGCGAGATCATGATCTTCTCGGCGTAGAGCATGGCGCTGCGCTGGCCGAGATCGGCATTGAGCCCGTTGCGGGTGGTAAAGAGGAAGAGCCCCAGCTCGTCGAACTTGCCGCCGCCGTAATCGGTGATGTCCCAGCCCATGCGGCGGCGCTTGATCTCGCCGTGCTCGGCGTTCTTCAGACCCTCGGGGGTGAGATAGGCAAAGGGCGGCAGGCTGTAGCCGTGGCTGCGAATGAAGGCGTCGCTGGCGCGCAGGATCTCATTGACGTGGGAGCGTTTCATCGGGGGCGTCCTCCTGGAATGTTGGCGCGAACATATCCGGCGGCGACGCTGGGTGGTAGAGGCGGGACGCCTCCGGTGGGCGTATTTGGAAAGAGAAGAGGTGCGGGGGGCTGGCCCCCCGCATCCGGCGTGTCAGAGCACGTAGCGGCTGAGGTCCGTGGAGCGGGTCAGCTCGCCGAGGTGCTTCTCGACGAAGGCCTCGTCGACGGTGATCTCGGTGCCCGGCTGGTCGGGAGCGGTGAAGCTCAGCTCCTCGAACACCCGCTCCATCACCGTGTAGAGCCGCCGCGCGCCGATATTCTCGACGCTCTCGTTGACCTCGGCGGCGATCTTGGCCAGCGCGTGGATGCCGCCCTCGGTGAAGGTCACGGTGACCTCTTCGGTGGCCATCAGCGCCGTGTACTGGCGGGTGAGGGCGTTGTCGGTCTCGGTGAGGATGCGGACGAAATCCTCTTCGGTCAGCGCCCGCAGGTTCACCCGGATCGGCAGGCGGCCCTGAAGCTCGGGCAGCAGGTCCGACGGCTTGGCGATGTGGAAGGCGCCCGAGGCGATGAAGAGGATGTGGTCGGTCTTCACCGCGCCATGCTTGGTGCTGACCGTGGTCCCCTCAATCAAGGGCAGCAGGTCGCGCTGCACGCCTTCGCGCGACACGTCGCCGCCGCGGGCCTCCTGCCGCGCCGCGACCTTGTCGATCTCGTCGAGGAAGACGATGCCGTTCTGCTCCACCGCCTCGATGGCGGCCAGCTTGACCTGCTCGTCGTCGAGCAGCTTGTCGGCCTCCTCCGAGATCAGCACCTCGTAGCTTTCCGCAACGGTCATCTTCTTGCGCGTGGTGCGCCCGCCGAAGGCTTTTCCGAAGATGTCCCCGAGGTTCATCATCCCCATGTTCTGGCCGGGCTGGCCGGGAATTTCCATCGTCGGGAAGGGCGATGCGGTGTCGGCCACGTCGAGCTCGATCACCGTGTCGTCGAGCTCGCCGTCCTTGAGCTTCTTGCGGAACATCTCGCGGGTGCCCTCGCGCGCGTCCTCGCCTGCGATGGCGGAAACCACGCGTTCCTCGGCGTTCTTGTGGGCGGCGGCTTTCACGTCTTCGCGCATCCACTCGCGGGTCTGCACGATCGAGGCGTCGACGAGGTCACGGATGATCTGCTCGACGTCGCGACCGACGTAACCGACCTCGGTGAACTTGGTGGCCTCTACCTTGATGAAGGGCGCGCGCGCGAGCTTGGCAAGACGGCGCGAGATCTCGGTCTTGCCGACGCCGGTCGGGCCGATCATCAGGATGTTCTTGGGGTAGATCTCGTCGCGCAGGTCGGCGCTCAGCTGCTTGCGGCGCCAGCGGTTGCGCAGCGCCACGGCGACGGCGCGCTTGGCGTCGTTCTGGCCGATGATGAAACGGTCGAGTTCCGAGACGATTTCCCGGGGTGTCAGGTCAGTCATGGTCGTCCTTTCAGGCTCTGTTTCAAGCCGAAATGGTCTCAACGGTCAGCTTGCCGTTGGTGTAGACGCAGATGTCGGAGGCAATCGCCATGGCCCGGCGGGCGATTTTCTCGGCGTCTTCCTCGTACTCGTAGAGCCCGCGCGCGGCGGCGAGCGCGAAGTTGCCGCCCGAGCCGATGGCAGCGATGTCATGCTCGGGCTCGAGCACGTCGCCGGCGCCGGTGATGACGTAAAGGTCCTTGCCGTCGGTGACGATCAGCATCGCCTCGAGCTTCTGCAGGTACTTGTCGGTGCGCCAGTCCTTGGCGAGATCGACGCAGGCGCGCTGCAGCTGGCCGGGGGATTTCTCGAGCTTGCCCTCCAGCCGCTCGAGCAGGGTGAAGGCATCGGCGGTGGAGCCGGCGAAGCCGCAGACCACCTCGTGACCGCCGGGCGCCAGCCGACGCACCTTGCGCGCGGTGCCCTTTATGACGGTCTGGCCGAGGCTCACCTGCCCGTCACCCGCGACGACCACCCGGCCGCCCTTGCGGACGCCGATGATCGTGGTGCCGTGCCAGCCCGGAAATTCCTGATCGGACATTGTCTTTCCTTTCTTGCTGGGCGCCATATGGGGGCTGAGATGTCCCCTCGCAAGGCGCCGCCCTTGCCGGGGCAGATAGCGCAGGGGGCAGGAAATGGGAATGATCGCGGGGGATTTGGCGCAGGCGGCAATGGCGCATTGGCCGGTTCTTGCGCGCGAGATCGGGCTTGACCCTGCGTCCTGGCGCGCCGCGCCGCTGGCCCGGCGCGAGGATGCGCGGGTGGCGCGGATCCTGCTGCGGCTACAGGGACCCGGCGGCGCGCGGCTGGTGCTGAAGTACGAGGCGCGACCGGCGGACCCGGAGAAGTTCGCCGCGGCCATGGCGGCGCATCTGGCGGTGCAGGAAGTTTACGCGCAGGGCGTGCCCGAGCTGCTGACCTTCGATGTGGAGCGGCGGACCTGCGTGATGGGATATCTCGATGCGCGGCCGCTGTCGGGGCTGCTGGAGGGGGCGCCGCTGAGCGCGCAGGCGGCGCTGCTCCGGCGGGCCGGGGGCTGGCTGGGCGGGTTTCACCGGGCGCTTCCGGGCGAGACGCGGGTGTTCCAGCCGAAGCACACCGTGGGTTTCCTGCGGTCGGTGATGGAGGAGGTGTCCTCGGGCGCACGGATCGTGGCCGAGCCGCAGCGCTTTCTGAGCTGCGCCGAGGCGCTCTGCGCGGATCAGGTTCTCTACGAAGGGCGCGAGACGATCACCGCCCAGACCCATGGCGATCTGCACCTGCGCAATCTGGTGCTGGACGAGGCGGGCTGCTGGGGGCTCGATTTCGCCGGAGGGCGGGTGGTGCCGGTCGGGCATGACATCGCCCGGCTGCTGGCGGATTACGCCATCCTTCATGCGCCGAAAGACGCCATCCCAGACCGAGAGGTGCTGCCGCCCGAGGTGCAAGGCGCCTTCTTCGAGGGATACGGTCTGGTGGGGGCGCAGGATCCGTCGGTCGAGCTTCTGCTGCGCAACCGGGTGCTGGCGGAATGGTGGGGGCTCCCGGCCGGGGCCGAGGACAGGGGCCCCGCACAGGCGCGGCGGTGGGCCGGGGTGCAGGCTCTGGCGGGGCGGGTGTTTCCCGGGCGCTGAGCGTGGCGCGGGACACCAAAAATGCGCCCCCCGCGAGGAGGGCGCATTTCGCGAAATCGTTGGGCCGGAAGGCTCAGATCGACTCGTTGATCCAGCTCGCCAGCGACGCCTTGGGGGCGGCGCCGGCGCGGTTCGAGATCACCTGGCCGTCCTTGAAGATGAACAGCGCAGGGATGCCGCGCACGCCCATCATGGCGGCGGTGTTCGGGTTCTGGTCGACGTCGACCTTGGCAATCTTGATCTTGCCTTCATACTCGGTGGCAAGCTCCTCGAGCGCCGGGCCGATCTGTTTGCAGGGGCCGCACCATTCGGCCCAGAAATCCACCACAACGGGGATATCGGAGTTCTTCACTTCTTCGTCGAAGGTCGCGTCGGTGACGGGGACGGTGGCCATGGGAGGTCTCCTTGGCAGGGGTTTGGCAGCAGGGCGCGCGGCAGCGGCGCACCCGGTGTTCGGTTGGCGAAGGTAGGCACCGCCCGGGGAGTCGTCAAGTTGGGGTAGTTCTTGAAAGAGCCGCAGACACCAGATCGTGTGGCAGGACCATCAGTTCCTGCGTGGCGGTCCAGACGAGGCCGGTTTCGATGATGCGCCCCGGGAAAACCTGCGTCAGGGCGGCGGCATAGGCCCCCATCTGGCGCAGCAGACCCTCGGGCACCTCGGCGGCGGAGCGGGGCACGGTTCGGTTGGATTTGAAGTCGAGTGCAATGATCTTGTCGGGCGTGACCAGAAGCCGATCGATGACCCCGTGAATGCGCCCGACAGGCTCTATCTCGGCGGAAATCGGCACTTCGGCGAGGGCGTTCCCGGCAAAGACCGGCGCCAGAGCCGGGGCGCCGAGCACCGAAAGCGCCTCGGTGACGATGGTCTCGGTTTCCGCGGGCAGATCCTCGGCGAGGGTCAGCACATGCGGGACCGCCTCGGCGCGCGCGGCGGCGGGGAGCGGCGCGAGATGCTCCAGCAGCAGGTGCAGCACCGTGCCGCGCAGCTTGGCTTCGTCCTCGTCGAGCCCGTCGATCCCCGAAAGCGCCTTGGCGCCGCCGAGATCCGAGGGCGAGCGGCTCTCGGGCAGCGGGGCAGGCAGGGGCGCGGGGGTCAGCAGGTGCGGCTCCAGCTCGGGCAGCACCGGCGCCGGCACGCTGACCTGCTCAAAGGGCAGGTGCGACCAGTCGGCCTGACCAAGCCGCAGACCCTCGCCCGAGCCCCAGCGGCCGAAATCGTAACCGACCTTGTCGGCCCCGGCGCGTTCCATGCCCCTTTGAACCTGGTCGAACCAGGCGCTGCCGTCCTTGCCGAGATTGCCCGCGGCGGCGACCACCAGCCATTTCTCGGCGCGGGTCAGGGCGACGTAGAGCAGCCGGTCGCGCTCGCGCTCGGCGGCGGCCTTGGCGCGCTCCAGTGCCTCGGACTGCACCTGTGGCTGCGACGCGGCGCTCGATTGCCAGACCATGCCCGCGGTCTCGCCGTCACCCGCGGGCAGCAGGCGCTCGCGGATGGTCTTGGTGGGCTGGGCGCAGTCGGGCAGGATGACGATCGGCGCTTCCAGACCCTTGGATCCATGCACCGTCATCACCCGGATGCGGGCCCCGGCGCTGTCGGGGGCGCGCTTGATTTCCAGATCGTCGGACTGCATCCACTCGAGAAAGCCGGTGAGCGAGGGCACGGTGCTCTGCTCATAGGCCAGCGCCTGTTGCAGCAGCGCGTTGATCCCGTCCTCGGCCTCTTCGCCCAAGCGCCCGAGCAGCTTCTGGCGGCCGCGGTGACGGGTCAGAATGCGCTCGATCAGGTCGTAGGGGCGCAGGAAGTCGGTGCGGTTCAGCAGGTCGTCCATCACCTGCAGCACGGCGGGAAACTCCTCGCGGCGCTCGCGCAGGGCGACCCAGAGGTAGCTGCCGGGCTTGCGGGGATGCGCCAGATCGAAGAGCGCCTTTTCCGTCAGCCCGAAGAGCGGCGAGCGCAGCGCGGTGGCGAGCGACAGGTCATCCTCGGGCGTCGCAAGGAAGGCCAGAAGCGCGCCGATGTCCTTCACCGCCAACTCCGACATGACCTTCAGCCGGTCCGCCCCGGCGATGGGCAGGCCGCGGGCCTTGATGGCACGGATGATCTCGGTGAAGAGCGTGCCGCGCCGCCGCACGAGGATCAGGAAGTCGCCGGCATGGGCGGGGCGGGCCTTGTACTGGCCGCTGAAGCCGATCTCGACCGGCAGCGGTTTCCCGATGGTCTCGGCAATGAAGCCGGCGATGCGATTGGCCAGCCGTACGGTATGGTGCTGCGCGCCGATGCGGTCGACGGGCTCGTACCATTCGGCGTCGTCCTCTTCCTCCTTGGCAGGCTCGATATGCGGCCAGAGATCGACCCTCCCAGGCATCTCGGATTTGAACGCCTTGTGTCTCTGTTCCGCGGAAAACCCCGATTCCTCGCGGCCCTCGAAGGTGGCATCCACCAGCTGCAGCACCGGCCCGGCGGAGCGGAAGGAATATTCCAGCATCATGCGGCTGAGCGGCGCGTCGGTGGCCTGCAGGCGCTCGGCGAAGTCGTCGCACATGCGGTCGAACTCGCGCGGGTCGGCGCCCTGAAAGGAATAGATCGACTGCTTCTTGTCGCCGACGACGAAGATCGTCCGCCGCACATCGCCGCGCGCGCCCTCGCCCGAGGTGAACTCGCGCGCCAGCCGCTCGATCACCTGCCACTGCACCGGGCTGGTGTCCTGCGCCTCGTCGACAAGGATATGATCGATGCCGCCATCGAGCCGGTAGAGCACCCAGTCGGCGACACGGTCATCGGCCAGAAGGTCGCGGGCGCGCACCACCAGATCGTCGAAATCGAGCCAGCCGCGGCGCATCTTCTCGGCCTCGTAGGCGGGCAGGAAGACCTGCGCGAAGCGGTGCAGGGTGATCTCGCGCTTCACCGCCTCGACGGCGAGGCGGCTCTCGCGGGCCGATTCCACCCGCTGCGCCAGTTGCTCGAGGCGGGGCGCATCGAAGCCGAGCGCCTGCTTGCTGTCCTTCGTCGGCACACGGCTGCTGATCGTGCCCTTCTGGGTGAGCAGCGCGTCCTCGAGCGCCAGCATCCCGGCCATGTCCGGCCCGGTGAAGCGCGCGAGCTTCTTCGCGGCGCCCTGATCGGTGCTCTTGCCAGCCTGCAGCACCGGGATCACCCGGGCTATGAGATCGCTCTCGCTGCCGAGGAAGACCTCGGCCAGAACCGCGTCCTCGTCCATGTCGCCGGGCAACCAGTAGAGCGCACGGATGTCCTCGGGGCTGCGCGGCGGCAGGAAGGCCGCCTTGCGCCCGCAAAGTTCGGCCAAAAGGGCCTCGGGCTGTTCGCCGAGGAAGGGGGCCATGGCCTCGACCAGCCAGGCGTCGCGCCCCTCGGCCATGCGTTCGAGCACCTCGGCGCGCAGCATTTCGGCGGAGCGGTCCTCCATCTCGGTGAACTGCGGCGACACCCCGGCTTCGAGCGGAAAGCGCCGCAACAGGCTCGCACAGAACGAGTGGATGGTCTGGATGCGCAGGCCGCCGGGGGTCTCGATGGCGCGGGCAAAGAGCGTGCGGGCCTGCCGCAGCCGCTCGGGCGGCAGCGCGCCGTCAAGGCCGAGCTGCCGCAGTTCGGCGATGAGCTGGTCGTCGTCGAGCATCGACCAGGCGCCGAGTCGCTTGAACAGCCGGTTCTGCATCTCGGTGGCGGCGGCCTTGGTGTAGGTCAGGCACAGGATATGCTCGGGCAGCACCTCGTCGAGCAGCAGCCGCGCCACCCGGTCGGTCAGCACGCGGGTCTTGCCCGAACCGGCGTTGGCGGCGAGCCATGTGGAGGCATCCGGGCGGGCGGCTTCGACCTGCTTTTCGCTGGCCTCGTTGCGGCTCATTCCAGCATCTCCCGTTCGGCGGCGTCAATCACGTCCCATTCGCCGAAGCGCGAGAGGTGATCATAGTCGGAAAAATCGGTCTCGCTGAGCATGGCAGCGCGGGCGGTATAGCCGCGATCGGGCTCGAACCAGCGGGTCATCAGGGTCTCGAACTGGCTCCAGACCTTGGCGGGCGGCACCTCGTCGAGCGGGGCCTCGACCTCGGCGGGGCTTGTCGAAACCGAGACGAAGACGGCGCGCGCAGCGTGGCGCGGGTGCAGGTTCGGAAAGGCACCGCGTTCGACCATCGCCGCCTCGAGCAGCAGCTGCTTGTCGAAATTCTTTTGCTGCTTGGCAGTGGGGGCAGCGCCGGTCTTGTAGTCGTAGAGGTGCGCATTGCCCTTCTCGTCGATGTCGATCCGGTCGGCGGTGCCCTTGAGGGTAAAGCCGAGCGCGGCAATGTCGCTGGAGCCGCTGGTTTCGAAATGCACGGGGCGGGCCAGACTTTGGCGTTCAGCCTCGGTCCGGGTGAACCAGTCGGCGATGCGGGCGATGCGCGATTGCCAGACGTGGCGGGTCACCGGGAAGGGCAGCACCTCGGGATCGCCGATCACCTCGGCCGCCTTGGCGCGCAGGGCCTCGGGGGTCAAAAGCCCCGGGTCAGAGACGGTTTCGCGCACATATTCCTCGAACACACGGTGGATGAGGATGCCGCGCAGCAGCGCATCCGGGGCGCGTTGCAGCGGGTTGAGCGGGCGCAACCGCAGCACGCGCTTGGCGTAGATGGCGTAGGGGTCGCGGATCAGCGTCTTGATCTCGGTGACCGAGAGCTGCCTCGGCCGCGCCGCGACGGGCGGCACCGGCGAGGGGCGGGCGGCAGAGGGCGCCTTGATCGGGGCCTCGACCTGCCGCGCCAGCGCCAGCCAGTGACGGCCGCGCGCCTGCATCGCCTTCAGCGCCTCGGGCCCCTGCTTCGCGGGCAGGCCGTTCATCAGGTTCATCAGCCGGTTCACCCAGCGGGCGGGGACCGTCTCGGCGTCGTCGGACTTCAGCGCGCGGGTGAGCCAGACCTCTTCGGCGGCGACCGCCTGCTGGAAGTCATGCGCGGCAAGGCCGATATTGCGCTCGGGCAGGCGCAGTCCCGCCTTGTGGCGCATCCGGCGGTTCAGCCAAGGGTCTGCACCGGGAATCTCCGGCCAGCTACCCTCGTTCAGCCCGCCGAGGATCAGCAGCTCGGCGCCCATGACGCGGGCCTCGAGTGTACCCCAGATCAGGATATGCGGGTGCGGCGCGTCGCGGTCGCGCACCTCGCCCTTGGCAAGGATCGCACCGAAGAGGTCGGCGTAGTCGCGCGCGTCGAGGTCGGTGCCGTGGCTGGCCTCGCCCTCGAGCTCGGTCACCACCTGCCTTGCCTTGCGCCCCGCGCCTTCCTTCCAGAGCTCCGATTCGCCCATCTCGGGACCGGCGGCGATGGCCTCAGCCCGTTCCACGTGAATCATCAGCCAGTCGCTCAACGTGCGCGTGCCGTATAGCGGTGGCTGGCAGAACGTCTCGGCGACCCAGGTCGCCCAGTCGGGGAAACCGGCGGCCTCGCCCCATGCCTCGATCAGCTCGGCCTGCGGGAAGGGCCAGCTTTTCTTGCGGATGTGCAGTTCCAGCTCGCGGGTGGCGCGCAGGTGGTTGTTGCGCTCCGAGCCGCTGTGGGTCAGCGGGTGCTTGAGCAGCGACAGCAGGCTCTCGGCGGTCAGATCGCGTTGGAACAGCGCCGCCACCTGCCGCAGGAAGCGCCCCGGCGGGGTCAGCTGTAGCGGGATGCCGGCGCTGTCGTCGGGCACGATGTCCCAGCGGTCCAGCGCCGCGGTCACCTGCCGGGTCAGCATCCGGTCGGGGGTGATCAGCGCCGCGGTGGTGCCGTCCTGCGCCGCCTGCCGCAGGCGCAGGGCGATGGCCATGGCCTCTTCGCGCTTGGAGTTGGCCTCGACCAGCGTCAGCTTTTCCGTCGCTTCGGTCAGATCGGGCAGATGCACGCCTTCGGAGCGCCACTGGTCGGTTACCGGCGCCGGACGAAGGGCGAGCGAGACCAGCCGGTTGCGCGCCGCGCTGGGCGGTGTCTGCTCGTGCCAATGCGGCACGTGCATCGGGTCGAGCGCGAGGTCGAGCAGCAGCTTGGCGAAGCGGAACTGCGGATGGTCCTCGGCCGAGAGCGCGTCGCTCAGGCCGCCCCAGATCGGGCCGGGCGTGTCGAAGTCGAAGCCGGGCAGCACCACCGCGCCCTGCGGCAGGCGCGAGACCGCGCACATCAGCTTGTAGGCGCCGCCGCGCGAGCCGGTGGAGCCGGCGACGATGATCGGATGGGTCGGCGGCGCGGCCTCCCAGCTCTTCAGCTTCTCGTCGAGGGCATAGCGCTGGAAGGCGGTGCGGTCCGGCGCTTCCTCGCCCTGCTCGAAGTAGCGCTGCACGATGCCGAGGAAGCTGAGCGCGCGCTGCCAGTGGCCCGACTCGTCGCTGACGTCGAGCGCGGCGATCTGGTCTGGCGACACGCCTTCGTCCTGCATTTCGTCCATCAGCGTGGCGAGGCTGTCGGCAAGGTCGAAGAGCGCGGCGCGGGGGGCAAGGTCGGGCTGCGCGTCGAGCAATTTCGACACCAATCCGGTGAGTTCGAGCCTGCGGCGCAGCGGCGGCACCGGCGCGGGCAGGTCGCGCAGCGCGGCGGGGTCGGCCATGTCGGTCAGCAGCCGGATGCGCGGCAGCAGGGTTGCGGGGCCGGTATCGAAGATCGCCTTCACCCGCCGCGCCATGCGCGAGGTGTTGAGGATCAGCTCGACCCTGGCCATTTCCTCGGGCGGGCGGCCTGTCATGCGCGCGCGCAGACCCGCGACCAGCGCGGCGGGGAAGTCGACGCCGGGAGCGAGGCCAAAGATGCGGGGCGTGCCGGAGGGCTCAAACATGGCGCGCCAGCATCTCTTCGGCGAGGAGGATCCCCTCGGGGTGGCCGACATCGGCCCAGTGGCCGGGGTAGCTGGTCCCATAGAGGCGGCCCTGATCGCCCATCCGCTGCCACAGCAGCCGCAGCGAGAAGGCGTCGTCGGGGATCTCGGCCAGAAGCTCGGTCTTGAGGATCTGTGCGCCGGTGTAGACCTGATCGCCCTTCCAGCGCAGCTGACCATCGTCTTCGAGGGTAAAGTCTCCGGCGCCCTTGCGGCCCACGGCATTGGTCAGCGGCACGCAGAGCAGCAGCGCGTCCATGCGGGCGGGGTCCCAGGCCTCGGCGAGCAGGTGCAGCGGGTTCGGCCCGGCCCAGACGGCATCGGTGTTGAGCGTGTAGACCGGCTCGGGCCCCAGCAGCGGCAGCGCGTGGCGCAGCCCGCCGCCGGTGTCGAGGATCTGCGGCTGCTCGACCGAGACCACGACCCCGCTGCGGTCGAGATGCGCGGCGACCTGCTCGGCGCGGTAATGGGCATTCACGACGCGCGTGGGCAGGCCGGCCGTCAGTTCCAGCGCATGATCGAGCAGCGGCTTTCCGGCGACCTCGATCAGCGGCTTGGGGCGGTCGGCGGTGAGCGCGCCCATGCGCGTGCCGAAACCCGCGGCAAAGAGCATCACGGCGTGGGGCATCAGGATTTCAGCCTTTCAAGGGTCTGCGGCGTGGGCGCGGGCAGGGCCGGCTCGAGCAGGGCGCGCAACTCGGTCAAAGCCGGATGGGCGAGGTCGGTCTGCAGGTTGTGCCAGACGCGCGGAATCAGGTCGATGTACTGCGGCTTGCCGCGGGTCTTGGCGAGCGAGGCGAAGATGCCGAGAATGCGCAGGCTGCGCTGCACGCCGAGCACGGCGAGCGCGGGGCGGAAACGCGCCTCCTCGGCGCCGGTTTCTGCGAGATAGTGCCTGATGCAGGCCTCGGCGGTCGCCTTGGAGACATCCCGCCGGGCGTCGCGGATCAAAGAGATCAAGTCATAGGCGCGCGGGCCTTTGAGGGCATCCTGGAAGTCGAGCAGACCGGCGCGCGCGGCGCCTTCGCGTTCGGGCAGCCAGAGGATGTTCTCGGCGTGATAGTCGCGCAGGATCATCACGTCGGTCTCGGGGGCGTGCTCGGCGATCAGATCGTGCAGCGCCGCGATGACCCTGTCTCGCGCCTCGGGGTCGTGGCGCGCGCCGCTGCCGGGGCAATAGGCGTCGAAGACGAGGCCGGTGATCCGCGACAGGTGCGCCGCGTCGGCCAGCGGCAGACCCTCGAGCGGGGCGTGGCGGTGCAGGGCGATGAGAGCGTCGGTTGCCACGAGATAGAGCCGCTTTTCGGTCTCGGCATCGGTGCAGAGCCGCGCGACGAGCCCGTCGCCGAGGTCTTCCAGAAGCAGCTTCCCCGGCGCTTCCGCAAGCACCCGCGGGGCGCTGAGATCGATCGACAGCAGATGCCGTGCGAGCCGGGCAAAGAGCGCCACGTCGCCCTCGGGGTCGTCCATGAGGATGGCGCTCTCGGCGCCGCGGGTCAGCCGGGTATAGCGGCGCGACGAGGCGTCGCCGGCGAGCGGATGCGCCTCGGCACCGCCCCAGCCCGCATTGAGCAGAAAATCTTTCACCAGAGCCCCTCCAGGCGGCTGTCCCAGCGCGCGTCCTGCCAGTCGAGCGTGACCTGCCGGGTCTCGTCGCCGGTGACCTCGAAGCTGAGGCTCAGCGCGGCGGCGGGCGTCAGGTCCTGCAGCCGGTCGGGCCATTCCACCAGGCAGATCGCCTCGTCGAAGGCCTCGGTCAGCCCCAGCTCGACCACTTGGTCAGGGTCCGAGAGGCGGTAGAGGTCGCTGTGCCAGAGCTCGCCCGTGGGCACGTCGTAGACCTGCACCAGCGTGAAGGTGGGCGAAGGCACGTCCTCGGGCTCGTCCATCAGCGACTGGATCAGGCAGCGGGCGAAATGGGTCTTGCCCGCCCCGATGCCGCCGGTCAGCAGCAGCGAGTCGCCGGGGCGCAGGCGCGGGGCCAGCGTGGCGGCCAGCGCGCCGGTGGCGTCTGGAGAGGGCAGGGACAGGGCGCGCGTCGTCATGGCGGGAAGATACAATCCCCGCCCGCGCGCGCAAGCGGCATCGGGGCGTCAGCCGGGGACGTTCGCCATCCGGGGATCGTGACTGAAGCGCAAGAGCGTCGCGCCGCCGGTCATCGGGCTGACCCTGCACAAGAGCGGCCGGCCGTCCCGCAAGAGCAGCGGCGCCTCCCAGGCGGCGCGGTCGCCAAGGCTCAGCACGAAGTCGCGGATGTCACCCCAGATCGGGCTGGGGGCGCAGGCGTCCTGCCAGGAGGCGGTGGCCTCGCTCACCGACAGATCGGCCACGCAGGTGTCGGGATCATCGCCCCAGAGCCCGCGATAAGCTTCGTTGCAGAAGCTGAGAACCCCCTGGGGTGAGAAGACCGCCACGGCCTCCTCGAGGCTGTCGAGCACCGAATGGGCCTGGTCCAGCTCTTGCCGAAAGCGCCGGGTGAGGGTGATTTCGGAGCTGATGTCCTCGAACAGAAAAGCGATCCCGGCGTCAGGATGCGGCCGCCCCGTGATCCGGTAGGTCAGGCCCGCGGGCAGCTCCCACGTCTCGATGTAGAGATCGGAGGAGGCCGCGGCGATGAGCCCCGTCAGGTGTTCGCGCCAACCCTTGTAGTTTTTCGGCTCGGGCATCATGCGCCCCTCGCGTAGCGTATCGAAGACGCTCATGACGTTTGGGCGGGCGCTGAGAAATTCGGCCTGCAAGCCGGTGAGGTCGATCAACGCGGGATTGAACAGCACCAGGCGGTGATCGCGGTCGAAGACCGCGAGGCCGATGGGCAGATGCGCGAAGATACGGGTCAGGGTCTGCAGGAAACTGCGCTGGTTTATCTCGGCCCGGATGATGGCGTCGATATTCGTGGCGAAATGCATCCAGCCATCGCGGTTGCGATGGGACTGCACCTCGTTCCAGTAGCGGCTGTCCTCGCCGCGCGCGCCAAGAGCGGTCCGGCTGCGGCGCGTGTCGCTGCCGTCGGGGGCGACCAAATCGAAGGGTGCGGGGCCAGTGGGCGAGGCGTCGACCTGCGCGCAGGCGTCTTCGTAGGCGGCATTGCTCCAGACCACGTTTTGCGTCTCGTCGGTCTGCCAGATCGGGCAGGGCACCAGGGCTAGGGCGCGGCGCAGGCGGGGCAGCTCGTTCAACTCGGACTGCAGCTTGAGCCGCGCACCCGCGGCCATGGGCTCGGCCTCGATCAAGAGCCGAAGCGCGGGGCCCTCTGGACGGACCAGCAGCCGGGCGCCGGATGCCCCGACGGCGGAAAAGCTTGCTGGCTCGGCGGGCAGGGTTTCGGGCAGCGGGCCGAAATAGACCTCGAGCCGCGGCCGCAGCGACGGCCAGTCCGGCGTGTCGCCGGGCTCGGTTTCGAGAAAGTTTCGCGCTGCCCGGGTAATGTCGGCGACCCTTTGGCCGATCATCAGGATTTCGGTTTCTTCGTCGCGGCAACTCGGGCTTTCGTCCACGCGCCCCGAGGCGGGCGATGCGTGGGACGCGCGCAAGCCGTAGGTTCCCAAAAACGCCGCGATACCAGCGCCGACTCCGATGGCGAGCGCGATTGTGAGCTCCAATCCGGCCTCCGTTCCGTTGGACGTTTGGCCAGATTACGGTCTTACTGGTTAATAGACGGTTAATTTTGAGCGAGCGATCAAGAGCGGTGCGCAGAGAGGTGAGGTCAGGCGCCGAAGGCGGGATTCTCGCCGAGCGGGGTGCCCGGCGCGGTCTCGGGCGCGACGATGGCCACGCGCGGCCAGACCAGTTCGACCACCGCGCCCCGGCGTGTGCCCGGAGGCTCGGGTGCGGTCGGATCCGAGCCATTGGCGAAGCTCAACTCGGCGCCGGAGCGCTCCAACAAGGTCTTGGCGATGAAAAGGCCCAGCCCCATGCCCTCGTATTCGGGCCGGGCGCGGCGTTCGGCCTCGGTCTTGCGGCGGCGGATCATCGGATCGCCGATCCGGCCTATGAGATGCGGCGGGAAGCCCGGCCCGTCGTCGATGATCCGCACGGTGACGCTTTGCGCATCCCAGCCGGTCTCGATCCAGACCCGGCTGCGGGCGAAATCGACGGCATTCTGCACGAGATTGCGCAGCCCGTGGATCACCTCTGGGTGACGCAGGACCTGCGGCATGGGCAGATCGGTGTCGCCGATCGTCTCGAGGCTGACGTGCTTGCCGCGGTTCTCGTGCGGCTCGGCTGCCTCGCGGATCACCTCGGTGAGCGGGGCAGTGCGCAGGTGCAGATCGTCCTTCCCCGCCCGGCCCATGGAGCGAAGGATGTCGCGGCAGCGGTCGGCCTGCGCCCGGATCAGCCGTGCGTCCTCCTGCAGCTCGGGGCGGTCGTCAAGCTCTTCGATGAGCTCGGCCGAGGTCAGCTTGATGGTTGCCAGAGGCGTGCCCAGCTCATGCGCCGCCGCAGCCACCACGCCGCCCAGATCGTTGAGTTTCTGCTGCCGCGACAGCGCCATCTGTGTGGCGTTGAGCGCATCTGACATGGCGTTCATCTCGGTGGTGACCCGGCGGGCATAGACCGACAGGAAGACCAGAGCGATGGCGATGGCCGCCCATTGGCCGAAGACGAAGAGATCGGGGATCTGCAGCACCTGCCCGTCGACTGTGTGCAGCGGCACATGCGCAAAGACCATGCCCGAGATCAGCAGGAAGGCAGTGACGTTGAGCACGATGGTCGAGCGCAGCGAGAGCATCACCGCCGAAACGGTCACCGGCCCCAGCACCATGACAGAGAAGGGATTGTGCAGCCCGCCGGTGAGATAGAGCAGGAAGCACAGCTGCAAGAGGTCGAACATCACCATGAGGAAGTTCTCGGCTTCCGACAGGCGCTTGGTCTCGGGGAAGATCAGGCTGGCGACGAGGTTGCCGATCACCGAAATGCCGACGGCGAGATAGCACAGGCCGAGCGGCAGCTGCAGATCGTAGACCGATTGGGCCACCACAAGCGCGGCGATCTGGCCGACGATGGCCACCCAGCGCAGCAGGATCATCGTGCGCAGCCGGATGAAGGTGCTGCGTTCTTCCTGCCAGGGCAGGACCAGGTCCGTCGGGCTCATGCCGGTGTCTTCTTTCGCATGGTTTCTTGGCTTGCGCCTCGGGGGGCAATCGTTAGGTCTGGGAGTGTCATGCTTGGGTCGGGGATTTGCAATGCGCCTCGCCCCGGCGCCGGCCCGATCGATCCCCGGAAGGAACCCGCCATGAAGCCCGCCACGCTTGTCGCCATTGTCGCCGCCGGCGGCCTCGTCGCCCTTTCCGCCGGGATCTGGGTGGCAACCCAATGGGGCCGGGGGGACGATCCCTTTGCCGACTGCCGCGAAGGCGTGGTGGCTGGCGGGGCCGGGGCGATCGGCGGGCCCTTCGAGCTGGTGCTCCCCTCGGGAGAGACGGTGACCGACGCCGATGTGATCACCGAGCCGACGCTGCTTTATTTCGGCTACACCTTCTGCCCGGACATCTGCCCGCTCGACAATATCCGCAACGCCGATGCGGTCGACCTGCTCGCCGAGGCCGGCTATTCGGCGACGCCGATGATGATCTCGGTCGATCCGGCGCGGGACACGCCCGAGGTCATGGGGCAGTATGCCGCGAACATTCACGACAAGATGATCGGGCTGACCGGCTCGGAAGCGCAGGTCGCGCAGGCCGCGAAGGCCTACCGCGCCTATTACAAAAAGAACGACGAGGATCCCGAGTTCTACTCGGTGGATCATTCGGCCTTTACCTACCTCGTCCTGCCGGGCCTCGGCTTCGCCGAGTTTTTCCGCCGCGACGTGACGCCGGAGCAGCTGGCCGAGCGTACCACCTGCTACATCGATCGCATGGGTCCGGCTTGATTTGACCGCATGTCGCGGGCGGGATAAGAGAATTTCTCATACGGCGCTTCAAGCCGGTCCATAGGACGGGGGCCTCCGTGGCGGAACTCACACAAGACGACCTGGGCGAAGATCGCTCGCTGCTGCTTGTCGATGACGACGAGCCTTTCCTCAAGCGGCTGGCCAAGGCCATGGAAAAACGCGGCTTCGAGGTCGAGATCGCCGAGTCGGTCGCGGCCGGCACTGCCATCGCCAAGGCGCGTCCGCCGGCCTATGCCGTGGTCGACCTGAGGCTCGAGGATGGCAACGGGCTCGACGTGGTCGAGGTGCTCCGCGAGCGGCGCCCCGACAGCCGCATCGTCGTGCTGACCGGCTATGGTGCCATCGCCACCGCCGTCGCCGCGGTGAAGATCGGCGCCACCGACTACCTGTCGAAGCCGGCCGACGCCACCGACATCACCAATGCCCTGCTGTCGCGCGGCGACGACCTGCCGCCGCCGCCGGAGAACCCGATGAGCGCCGACCGTGTTCGTTGGGAGCACATCCAGCGGGTTTACGAGCTTTGCGACCGCAACGTGTCGGAAACCGCGCGGCGTCTCAACATGCACCGCCGGACTTTGCAGCGCATCCTCGCGAAGCGCTCGCCGAAGTGAGGGGCAGCGCCCGGGCAAGCGCACCCTCCGGCGGCGGTATGTCTGCCTAGGAGAAATCAGGGGCCGCGCTTCGCAAGGGCGCGGCTTCCGTCTGTCCGGCAGGGCTCAGAGGTCGTAGCGCTTGAGCACCTTGTCCACGGTGCCGCCATCGCCGAGCCGATAGTCGCGGATCGTGCCGTAGTCCTCGAAGCCGCGACTCTGATAGTAGATCAGCCCGCCCTCGTTGTCGGCGCGGATCTCGGCGTTGATCCAGGCGTAGGCTTCGTCGCGGCAGGCGGCGCGGGTGGCCTCGAAAAGCGCCGAACCGATGCCGAGCCCGGTGCGGCCGACCCGCGCGAAAGTTGCGATTTGCGCGACCGTGTCACCATGTTGCGGGTGCGGCTCGACCCATTGGAAGCCAAGCAACGTGCCGGCCTCGTCCTCTGCAACGTGCCAGACGGCGCGCGGCGTGCCCATCCAGTGGCGCAGATCCTCTCCGCTGACGGGCTGTGTCATCGCCGTGGTGCCGCCCTGCGCGATGATCTCGTTGAGCAGCTCGGCCATCGGCCGCGCATCGAGCGTGCCCGCACGGCGGATGGAGATCCCAGCGCGGCTCACAGCAGCGCCAGCAGCTCGGCGTGGCGCGCGGTATAGGCGCGGCGCACCTCGACCGGCGGACGCAGGTGGATGTCGAGCCCTTCGACCAGGGTAGCGTCGGGGCGTTTGAAGAAGCGCGAGGCTTCGGTTTCGGAAAAGCCGGCGATCTGGGTGGCTTCCATCCAGGCCGAGACGTTGTCGGCCTTCTTGATCTGCTTCTTGAGACGGATGCCGGGCGTGGCGGGCAGGCCGAAGCGGATATGGATCGCCGCCGCCAGCCGCTTGTCGAGTTCGCCGTAGCCCGGGCCGACCGCCGCTTTCACCGGTGAGATCATGTCGCCGATGACGTATTCGGGCGCGTCATGCAGCAGCGCGAAGAGTTTCTCGGCGGGACTGGCACCGGGGCACAGACGGCAGAACAGCGTCTCGACCAGCAGCGAATGCTCGGCGACGGAATAGGGGAAGTCGCCCCGGGTCTGGCCGTTCCAGCGGGCGACGAAGGCGAGGCCGTGGGCGATGTCCTCGATCTCGATGTCCACCGGTGTGGGGTCGAGCAGGTCGAGGCGTCGGCCGGAGAGCATGCGCTGCCAGGCGCGGGGTTGCTTGGGTTTGGGAGGCATCTTCAGAGGTCCAGGTCTTCCGTGGCGTAGACAAAATTGCCGTGCAGCTTGCCGCGGACCCAGTGGCCGAGGCCGCGGAACCTGCGCTGGATCCAGGTCTCGTTGCCGCGGTTCTCGAGGATCAGGATCCGCCTGCAGCGGTGGATGAGGTGATAGGCGCTCTTGAGCGCGCGCTTCTCGTGACCCTCGACGTCGAGTTGCACGATCGTCACCTGCCGGTCGCGCGGAATGACGAAGTCGAGCATCGCCGCTGCGGCGCCGGGCAGGACGTCGCCGAAGAAGGTGCCGGCGTGAACGATGTCTCCGCCGCCCGCATGGGCGCGCATGAAGGCCATGGTCTGAGGTTCATAGATTCCGCCGGCCAGGACGGCCTTCATCGCGGGGCGCGTCTCGAGCCCTGCGGGCACGCAGTAGCGCCCGTAAGCCTTGCTGGGAGGAGTCTGGTCCATGCCGCGGCTGCCTTTGGCGGATTATGCTTCCGTTTAGGCCAGACTGTGATCCACGTTGCGGGGCATAGCAAGGGATGCTACCCAGCCCAGCAATCCCGATATTCGAATTGGAGCGCCGGACCATGGCTGAAGACTATATCGTCAAGGACATCTCGCTGGCCGACTTTGGCCGCAAGGAACTCGACATCGCCGAAACCGAGATGCCGGGCCTGATGGCCTGCCGCGCCGAGTTCGGCGAGGCGCAGCCGCTGAAGGGCGCGCGGATCGTCGGCTCGCTGCACATGACGATCCAGACCGCGGTGCTGATCGAGACGCTGAAGGCGCTGGGCGCCGACGTTCGCTGGGCCTCGTGCAACATCTTCTCGACCCAGGACCACGCCGCCGCCGCGATCGCCGCGGGCGGCACGCCGGTCTTTGCCGTGAAGGGGCAGACGCTGGAAGAGCACTGGGATTACCTCGATCGCTCGTTCCAGTTCCCCGAGGGCGCGAACATGATCCTCGATGACGGCGGCGACGCGACGCTCTACATCCTGCTCGGCGCGCGCGCCGAGGCGGGCGAGGATCTAGGCGTGGCGACCTCGGAAGAGGAAGCGGTGATCCACGCGCAGATCAAGAAGCGCATGGAGCAGAGCCCGGGCTGGTTCGCCAAGACCCGCGAGGCGATCATGGGCGTCTCGGAAGAGACCACCACCGGCGTGCATCGCCTGTATGATCTGCAGAAGAAGGGCCAGCTGCCCTTCCCGGCGATCAACGTCAACGACAGCGTCACCAAGTCGAAGTTCGACAACAAGTACGGCTGCCGCGAGAGCCTCGTGGACGGCATCCGCCGCGCCACCGACGTGATGATGGCGGGCAAGGTCGCCGTGGTCTGCGGCTACGGCGACGTGGGCAAGGGCTCGGCCGCCTCGCTGGCCGGTGCCGGTGCGCGGGTGAAAGTGACCGAGGCTGACCCGATCTGCGCCCTGCAGGCGGCGATGGACGGCTTCGAGGTGGTGCTGCTGGAGGACGTCGTTGCCGACGCCGACATCTTCATCACCACCACCGGCAACAAGGACGTGATCCGCATCGAGCACATGCGCGAGATGAAGAACATGGCCATCGTCGGCAATATCGGCCACTTCGACAACGAGATCCAGGTGGCCTCTCTGAAGAACCACAAGTGGACCAACATCAAGGACCAGGTGGACATGATCGAGATGCCCTCGGGCAACAAGATCATCCTGCTGTCGGAAGGCCGCCTGCTGAACCTCGGCAATGCCACCGGCCACCCGAGCTTCGTGATGTCGGCCTCCTTCACCAACCAGGTGCTGGCGCAGATCGAGCTCTACAAGAACGGCGACCAATACGAGAACAAGGTCTACATCCTGCCCAAGCACCTCGACGAGAAAGTGGCGCGCCTGCACCTCGATCGGGTCGGTGCCAAGCTGACCACGCTCTCGACCGAGCAGGCGGCCTATATCGGCGTGACGCCGGAAGGGCCGTTCAAGCCCGAGCACTACCGCTACTGAGTTAGAGCCTGTTTCAGGCTATTTTGCAGACGCCCCGCCGTTCGGTGGGGCGTTTCGCATTTTGGGGCGTGAAGATGCGTCCTGAGGGAATACCTGGGCAAAGATGACAGGGCGCCGGGTTTCACCGGAGCGTCACATCACGGCCACGTGAGCGTTACGCAATGTCCGTAGCAGCGGCGCATCAATGCATCCACGAGGAGTTCCCGATGCGCCTTTCGCTTTCCCTTCTCGCCCTCGCCAGCGCGGCCGCCGCGCCCGCCACGGCCCAGGAGATCTTTCCGGCCAAGCTCGCCGGTCACGCCTACCTGCCCGCCCTGTCGCTGGTCGAGCCGCCGGCGGATGCGCCGCGTGATGCCTGGCTCTCCGGCAAGTTCACCGGCGCCGCGCGCAATGGCCAAGCGATGAGCGTCGAGGGCAACACCGGCAAGACCTACGGCAACCACGGCACCGGCATTTCGCTGCCCTTCATCGGTCAGCCGGTGCAGGGCATGTCGGGTTTTGCCATGACCCGCGCCGAGGACGGCAGCTTCTACACGCTGACCGACAACGGCTTCGGCTCGAAGCGCAACTCGCCCGACGCCATGCTGTTCTTCCACCGCATGGCGCCGGATTTCGAGACCGGCACGGTCGAGCGCCGCGAGACGATTTTCCTGTCGGACCCGGACCACAAGGTGCCCTTCCGCATTGCCTATGAAGGCACCGAGAGCCGCTATCTGACTGGCGCCGACTTCGACACGGAGTCGATCCAGGTGCTGGACGGTGACGTTTGGATCGGCGACGAGTTCGGCCCCTACATCATCCGCGCCGGGCTCGACGGCGTCGTGAAAGATGTCTTTGCCACCGAGTTCGACGGCAAGGAGCTTCATGGCCCCGACACTTACAGCGTTTTTGTCCCCGCGACTGCGGGCACCGACTACCAGGTGCAGCGCTCGGGCGGCTACGAGGGCATGGCGCTGCAGCCGGGCACGGACCTGCTTTGGGCGATGCTGGAAAAGCCGATCCTGATCGAGGGCGGCGAAACCGAGGGGCCCTTCCTGCGGGTCATCGCTTTCGACCCTAAAGCAGGAGAATGGACCGGTGAGAGCGTGAAGTTCCAGCTTGCCGAGGGTGCCACGGCGATCGGTGATTTCAACTTCATCGACGAGACCCGCGCGCTGGTCATCGAGCGCGACAACGGCGAGGGCGACATGACGCAGGCCTGCGCCGAGGGTGCGACCGAGACCGCCGAGTGCTACCCGAACCCCGCCAAGGTGAAGAACATCGTGCTGGTCGACATGAGCGACACCGACGAAGAGGGCTTCATCCGCCGCATTGGCCAGATCGACCTGCTGAACATCGCCGACCCCGATGCCAAGGCGCTCGAGGGCATGGGCGCGGGCGGCGATCACTTCAGCTTCCCCTTCTTCACCATCGAGGACGTGATCGCGGTGGACGAGACCCACATCCTGGTCGCCAACGACAACAACCTGCCTTTCTCGGGCGGGCGCGTGCCGGGCGAGGCGGCGCACAACGAGTTCATCCTGCTCGAGGTGCCGGAACTGCTGGCCGCGAAGTAAGGCTCTGTTCCAAGTAAAAAGGGGGCGCCTTTCGGCGCCCCCTTCGTGTTCCGTCGTGCCGTGTCGTGTCGGGGCTCAGGCGTAGCGCTTGATCTCGCCCGACTTCAGCCGGCTCATGTAGCTGTTCATCTCGGCCTTCACGATCGGCATCAGGAAGTAGAGGCCGACGATGTTGAAGAGCGCCATCGCGAAGATCGCCGCATCCGAGAAGTCGATCACCGGGCCGAGGTTCATCGCCGCGCCGATGATGACGAAGATGCAGAACAGGATCTTGAAGCTCACCTCTTGGAACTTGCCTTCGCCGAACATGTAGGTCCAGGCCTTGAGCCCGTAGTAGCTCCAGGAGATCATCGTCGAGAAGGCGAAGAGGATCACCGCCAGCGCCAGCACGTAGGGGAACCACGAGATGGCGGATCCGAAGGCCGCCGAGGTCAGCGCCACGCCAGAGACGTCGCCCAGGGTCTCGACCCGGCCCAGTTCAGCGTTCCAGATGTACTGGCCGGTCTCCGTGTCTACTTGCAGCACGCCGGTGATCACGATGACCAGCGCGGTCATGGTGCAGATCACCACCGTGTCGATGAAGGGCTCGAGCAGCGACACGAACCCCTCGGTGATCGGCTCCTTGGTGCGCACCGCCGAGTGGGCGATGGCCGCGGAGCCGACGCCCGCCTCGTTCGAGAAGGCCGCCCGCTTGAAGCCCTGGATCAGCGCGCCGACGAGCCCGCCCGCGACGCCGAGCCCGGTGAAGGCGCCGTCGAAAATCTGGCCAAGTGCCCAGCCGATCCGGTCATAGTTCATCAAGATGATGATCAGTGCCGTGCCGACGTAGAGCACGCCCATGAAGGGAACGATCTTCTCGGTGACTTGGGCGATGCTTTTCAGGCCGCCGATGATCACCGCAAAGACGATGGCCGCGAAGATCACACCGGTGATCCAGCCCGGGTAGTCGCCGATGATATTGGCGAGCTGCGCATGCGCCTGGTTGGCCTGGAACATGTTGCCGCCCCCCAGCGAGCCGAGCACGCAGACGATCGAGAAGCAGATCGCCAGCACCTTGCCGAAGCCGGCAAAGCCGCGCTCCGCCATGCCCTTGCTGAGGTAGTACATCGGTCCGCCCGAGACGGTGCCGTCGGCGTATTCATTGCGGTATTTCACGCCGAGCGTGCATTCGGTGAACTTGGACGCCATCCCCATGAGACCCGCGAGGATCATCCAGAAGGTCGCGCCGGGCCCGCCGATCGACACGGCAACAGCCACACCGGCGATATTGCCGAGACCGACCGTGCCCGAAAGCGCCGTGGCGAGGGCCTGGAAGTGGCTTACCTCGCCGGCGTCATCGGGATCGGAATACTTGCCTGACACCAGCGCGATCGAATGCGGGAAGGCGCGGAACTGCACGAAGGCGAAATAGAGCGTGAAGATCGTCGCCGCGACCACCAGCCAGAGCACGATCCACGGGAAGGATGTGCCGGGGAAGGGGGCGAAGATGAAGTTGACGAAGGGGGTGGTAAAGCGGCCGACAACCTCGTTGATCCGATCGTCGAGGGTCTGCGCCGCCTCCTGCGCTTGGACGGGAAGGGCGGCGAGCGTCGCGCCGAGGGCCGGAAGGCCGACGCGAAGGGCGATTTGAATGGGTTTCATGACGGGTCTCCAGCGGCTCAGGGCACGATGACGGTTGGCACGGGGGCGACCTGCGCAAGGCCAAGGGGCACCGATCCAAAGATACGTGCGGCCATGGACTGCGTGCCGGACCTGCCGACGAAGATCATGCTCGCGCCTGCGTCCGACGCGATCTCGGCCACCAGCTCGACCACCGATCCGTAGCGGATGCGGCAGTCGCCCTCGAGCCCGGCGGCGTGCACCTTGGCGAGCGCCGGATCGAGCATCACTTCCCTGGCCCGCGCCATTTCCTGCTTGCGGCGGGCGTGGCGCTCCTCGATTTCCTGAGGTGTCAGGAACTTGTAGGGCGACCATTCAAGGATATGGACAAGCAGCAAGGCCGCATCGTCCTTCTTGGCCCGCGCGATTGCATAATCGAGCAGGCCGTCATCACCTTCCTTATTCTCGTAGGCGACGACAAACGTCTCTGTTGCCATTGGAATTCCCCGGGTTTCTGCGTTTGAGAGCACAGGGCGATGCCCGTTATCCGGGTCTGCCAATCCTTGCACTCCCCCGCCCATGCTGCGGGCGGCATCACGGCTTTGTCACTAAAAAAAGTTTAACGCCATGCCGCGACTACGCGCCGCGCAGAAAAACAGAACGATTTTCCTCTCTTTATCAACAATCAAGGGGGACTATAGTCTGGTCAGGAAAAGCTGCGCCCGGCGCGCAGGAAGACCCAGTTCAGGAGGAGAGTGAGATGGGCAAGCGAGACGATCTTATCCAGAAATACGCCGCGGACCTGCGCGAGAAGTGCGGCACGGAGCCAGACATGGATCTGCTCACCCAGGTCACCATCGGCTGCGGTCCGTCGATCTACGATACCGATGCCTCGACCGTTGCCGCCAGCGAAGCGCACGAGCTGGAGACCGTGAAGGACAACTTTCTGGTCAAGAAGCTGGGGCTCGAGGACGGGCCGGAACTGATGGAGGCGATCAATGCCGTGGTCGATACCTACGGGCGCTCCGAGCGCAACAAGTACCGGGCGGTGGTCTACTACCTGCTGGTGAAGCATTTCGGCAAGGAAGGCGCCTACGCCTGAGGGCGGGTCGCTAGAATTCTAAACACTACCGCTTTGCGCCCAGGGCGCGACCATGCGACATTCTAGGCTCGGCCAGAACGGTCGGGTCCAGTTTCTCCGAAACGTGCGTGGGAGCACGCGGGGTGGTACAGGGGTCCGGCTCTTGGCGGACCCCTGTTTGCGTGGTGAAGCCGCGCGTTGCTTCCGTCGCCGGTGGTTCTCAGACCGTCCGCGACTCCCGTCCGGCCCCAGCGCTGCCAAGCGGCCTCACCGCCGGATCAGGCCTTCAGCCCGCCCTTGGCGCAGATGTGCAAGAACTCGGCCTCGGTCACCGGCTGTACCGACAGGCGGGACTGCTTGATCAGCGCCATCTCCGAGAGCGCCGGGTCGGTCTTGATTTCTTCGAGCGTGACCGGGGTCGGCAGCGTCTCGACAGCCTTGATGTCCACGCATTCCCAGCGCGGGTCATCGGCCTTGCTGTCGGGGTGCACCTCGGCGCAGATCTCGATGATGCCGACAACCGCCTTCTCGCTCTGCGAGTGGTAGAAGAAGCCGCGGTCGCCGAGTTTCATCTCGCGCATGAAGTTGCGGGCCTGGTAGTTGCGGACGCCGTCCCATTCCTCGCCCGCGTCGCCCTTCGCGAGCTGGTCCTCCCAGGACCAGGTCGAGGGCTCGGACTTGAAGAGCCAGTATCTCATCTGCTCACCCGATGACCTTTTTCCACGCGGTCAGCGTGACGCTCTCGAAGAGGCCAGCCAGCGCATAGGGATCCTTGTCGGCCCAGTCCTGCGCCGCGGCCATGTCGGCGACGTCGAGGATGACCAGGCTGCCGGCCATCTCGCCGGCGTCATCCAGCAGCGGTCCCGCCTGTGCGACCACGCCGGTGCGATCAATGTAGGCGAGATGTTCCGCACGGGTATCCTTGCGGATCTGCAGGGCACCGGGTTTGTCCTTGGCGAAAAGCGCGACGAGCATGGTCATTCCTCCTTCAGGGGTCGAGACAGAAGCTCTTCGAGAGCTTCGGCGATGGTGACTTTGCCTTCGGTCAGCGCGGCGACAACGCCCGAGACCGGCATGGGGAGTCCGTCACGCGCCGCGAGCGCGGCGACGGCGCGGGCAGTGGCGGCGCCCTCGACGGTGACCGAGGGGTCGAATCCCTCGGCGCGGCCGAGCGCCTGGCCGTAGCGGTAGTTGCGCGACAACTCCGAGGTGCAGGTGAGCGCCAGGTCGCCAAGGCCCGAAAGCCCTGTGATCGTCTCTGATTTTGCTCCCAGGTGCACCGCAAGCCGGGTCATCTCGGCAAAGCCACGGGTCATCAGCGCGGCACGGGCGCTGTCGCCGAAGCCGGCGCCGATGCAGGCGCCGCAGGCGATGGCCATGACGTTCTTCAGCGCGCCACCGACCTCGGCGCCGGTGACATCCGTGCTGCGGTAGAGCCGCAGTGTCTTGGTCGAGAGCACGTGCTGCAGCACCAGCCCTGCCTCGGCGTCCGCGCAGGCCAGCGTCAGCGCTGTCGGCAGGCCGCGGGCAATGTCCGCGGCAAAGCTCGGGCCGGTGAGGATTGCGGGCAGGGCGCCGGGCTTGGCATGGGCGATCACATGGCTCGGCCCCTCGCCGGTCGCCAGATCGATGCCCTTGCAGCAGGCGACCAGCTTCTGCCCCTCGAGCGGCTGGGCAATCGACCCCAATACGGACGAAAGCGTCTGCATCGGCACCGCGAGCAGCAGCGTCTCGGCGGTCGAGGCGCGGGCGAGATCGGCGGTGACCTCGATCCCTTCAGGCAGGGTCACCCCGGGCAGGCGGGCGGTCTGGCGGCTTTGCGCCATCGCGCCCATCGTGTCCGCGTCGCGGCCCCAGAGCATCACCTTCCGACCGTCCTGCGCCAGCGCCACGGCCAGCGCCGTGCCAAAGGCACCCGCGCCAAGAACGCCAATCATGCCTTTGCCCCTTTTTTCCCCGAGCCGAGCAGCGGCGCGGCGGTCTTGTCGAGTGGCCAGCGTGGACGCGCGGCAAGGGTCATGTCAGACACTTCCCCGGCCGCCAGAAGCTCGCCGCCGGCATAGGCGATCATCGCCGCATTGTCGGTACAAAGCCGCAGCGGCGGGGCGGTGAAGGCCACCCCATGCTCTTCGCAGAGACCTTCCAGCGCGCCGCGCAGAGCCTTGTTGGCGGCAACGCCCCCGGCCACGGCCAGCGCCGGCTCGGCGGGAGTTTCCTCGAGATAGAGCCGCATCGCGCGCCGGGTCTTCTCGGCCAGCACGTCGCGCACCGCCGCCTGGAAACCGGCGCAGAGGTCGGCCACGTCCTGCCGGTGAAGCCCGCCCTGCTCCTCGATCAGCTTGTCGCGCAGGCGCAGCAGCGCGGTCTTCAACCCCGAGAAGGACAGATCGCAGCCCTCGCGGTCGAGCAGTGGACGCGGGAAACGGAAACGTGTCTCGTCGCCGGATTCCGCCGCCTCCTCGACCGAGGGGCCGCCGGGCTGCGCCAGCCCGAGCAGGCGGGCGGTCTTGTCGAAAGCCTCACCGGGCGCGTCGTCGATGGTGCCGCCGAGCCGCTTGAAGGCCTGCGGGCCCCGCACGATCAGGAACTGGCAATGCCCGCCCGAGACCAGCAGCATCAGATAGGGATAGGCGAGCCCGTCGGTCAGCCGCGGCGTCAGCGCGTGGCCGGCAAGGTGGTTCACCCCGATCAGCGGCTTGCCGGTGGCCGCCGCGATGCCCTTGCCCATCATAACGCCCGAGAGCACGCCGCCGATCAGACCGGGGCCCGCCGTCACCGCGATGGCATCGAGCTCGGTCACCGGCACCCCGGCCTGCACCAGCGCCTGTTCGATGGCCAGATCGAGCTTTTCGGCATGGGCGCGGGCGGCAATTTCGGGCACCACGCCGCCAAAGGCCGCGTGCAGCTCATTCTGGCCGAGCACCACCGAGGACAGGATCTCTTGCCCGCGCAACACGGCGGCGGCGGTGTCGTCACAGCTGCTTTCCAGCCCGAGGATCGTCAGTTCCGGCATCGGCACATCCGTTGCATCCCTTTGGTCCTGCAGCTACCACCAGAGCAGGGCCCTCACAATCCCGAGCCCTCCAATCCCGGAGCAAGGATGCCAGATTCCCAGCCCCTCCTGCTGCTCACCCGCCCGCGCGCGGCCTCCGAGCGCTTTCTCGGCGAGCTTCGTGACGACGGCTTTTCGGGGTTCACGCCGATCCTCAGCCCGCTGATCGAGGTCGAGACCACCGGCCCGCTGCCCGAGCTCGCGGGAGTTACCGGGCTCGTTTTCACCTCTGCAAGCGGCGTGCGCGCCTATGCCGAACTGGGGGGTACGCCGCTGCCGCTGTGCTATGCCGTGGGCGAGGCGACGGCCCGCGCGGCGCGGCTGATCGGGATGACCCCGCGCGTCGCACAGGGCGATGCCGAGGCACTTCTGGCGCTGGTTCTAGGCGAGTCGCCCGGCGGCGCGCTGCTGCATCCGCGCGGCACCCATGCGCGGGGCGATCTTGCCGCGCGACTCACCGCGGCCGGTCAGCCCTGCGCCGAGGCGGTTATTTACGACCAGCCGACTCGGCCGCTCAGCGCCGAGGCGGTCTCTGCGCTGCGCGGACAACTCCCGGTGGTCGTGCCGCTTTTTTCGCCTCGCAGCGCCGCGCTCTTTGCCGCGGCTGCGCGGGACGTTAACGCTACCGCGCCGCTTTTCGCCGCATATATGAGCGCGGAGGTGGAAGCGGCCCTCTCCGGCCTCTATGTTCTCGACTCAGAGATTGTTTTGCGTCCCGACGCCGGGCTTATGCGTAAGTCGGTGGAAAAGCTCCTAGAATGCGCGCGATTGCTTGTGGAGCGCGTCGGGTCCGTGAAAAGTTATGAAAGTGACGCGAGATCTGCAGAGGATCCGCAAGCGACAGATTGAAAGGGTGGACCGCGTGGCCGACAAGAAGAAGCCTCTAGACGACGCCAAGGACAAGCCGGAGGAGGGGCAGTCCTCCCCCGAGACCGAGGCCACCCTCGATGAGACGGCCGAAGGCACCGACACCGCGCCGGCGGATGACAGTGCCGCGCCTGAAGGCGAGGACACGCTCGGGGACGAGGTGAAGAACGCCGCCGGGGCCGAGAGTCTCGAGGCCGACGCGGACGATACGCTCGCCGGCGACGCGCCCGACACGATCGCAAGCGCCGAGGGCACTGACACCTTCGTGACCGAGGACTCGCTCCTCAGCGCCGAGGCCGAGGACACGGTTGCGCAGGATACGGCGGCGCAGGAGCCTGCCAGTTCCATGGAATCGATCCACTCGGTGGGCGAGGCAGTCGAGCTCGACAGCGACACCGATGTGGGCAAGGACGCCGACACGCTGATCGCCGAGGGCGACGATAGCCTCGCGGCACGGACCGACACCTCCGCGCCGGCCGCCGCTGTGCCGCCGCGCGAGGTGGTCCGCGAGACGGTGGTCGAGCGCAAGGGGGGCTTCGTGCCGATGGCGCTTGGCGGCATCCTCGCCGCGGCGCTTGGCTGGGGCGCCTCGAGCTACCAGTCCGGGAGTTACCCCTTCGGCGACGGCGGTGACGCGTTCGAGGCGCAGACCGCGGCCTCTCTGGCAGAGCAATCCGAGAAGATCGACGCGCTGAGTGGCACGGTTGCCGAGACCGCGGCGCAGGTGGGCGGCATCGACCTTTCCGGGCTCGAGAGTTCCACCGCCGATCTCGGCGCGCGGATGCAGGCCGCCGAGGGCTCTGCGGCGACGCTCACCGAGCAGGTGGCGCAGTTGCAGTCCCGGATCGAGAGCATGCAGAACCAGTGGTTGTCGGAATCGGTCTCGCCCGAGGCCATGGCCGCCTACGAGAAGGCGCTTGCCGACGTGCGCACCGCGATCGAGACGCAGCGCGCCGAGGTCGAGCAGATGACCCAGGACGCCATGGCGGCGCAGCAGAGCGCCTCGGATCAGGCGATGCTGGCCAAGTCGCGCACCGCGCTGTCCGACATCAACACCGCGCTGCGCGATGGCGCGCCCTACACCGAGGCGCTGCAGGTGCTGCAGACAAACGGTGTGAACGTCCCCGATGGGCTGGCCGCTTCCGCGGACGAGGGTGCACCGACCCAGGCTGCGCTGGTGGCCGATTTCCCGCCCGCCGCGCGCGATGCGCTTTCGGCTGCCCGCCGGGCCGAGGCCACCACCGAGGATACCGCCAGCCGGGTCACCACTTTCTTCGCCAACCAGCTTGGCGCCCGCTCTGTTGAGCCGCGCGAGGGGGACGACCCCGACGCCGTCCTCTCGCGCGCCGAGGCGGCACTGCGATCGGCTGATCTTGGCACCGTGCTGAGCGAGCTTGCGACTTTGCCGGAACCGGCGCAGGCCGAGCTGGCCGATTGGACCGCCCGCGCCGAGGCGCGCAAGGCGGCGCTCGACGGCGCCGATGCCGTCGCACAGACACTGAACCAGAACTGAGGGTAAGGGATCGTTTTCATGCTTTGGTCACTTCTGAAAATCGTTCTCTTCGTCGCCGCCGTGGCGGGGCTGACCCTCGGGGCCGGCTACCTGATGGAAAGCTCGGGCGGGGTGCAGGTCACCGCCGGCGGGATGGAGTTCACCCTCGGGCCGCTGCAGTCGGTGATCGCCGCCATCGTGCTGGTCTTCGTGCTGTGGGTGGTCTTCAAGCTGGTCTCGCTGCTCATCGCCATCCTGAAGTTCATCAACGGCGACGATACGGCACTGTCGCGCTATTTCGACCGCAACCGCGAGCGCAAAGGGTACCAGGCGATGTCCGAGGGGCTGCTGGCGTTGGCCTCGGGCGAGGGCAAGCTCGCCATGGCCAAGGCGCAGAAAGCCGAGCGCTACCTGCACAAGCCCGAGCTGACGCAACTGCTGACCGCGCAGGCCGCCGAGATGACCGGCGACACCCGCAAGGCCGAGGAAGTTTACAAGAAGCTCATCACCAACGAGCAGACCCGCTTCGTCGGCATCCGCGGTATGATGAAGCAGAAGCTGGCCAAGGGCGACACGGACACGGCGCTGAAGCTGGCCGAGCGCGCCTTTGCGCTCAAGCCCAAGCACGAGGAAATCCAGGACCTGCTTCTGCAGCTGCAAGCTTCGAAACATGACTGGCAGGGCGCGCGCAAGACGCTCTCGGCCAAGCTCAAGCACGGCGCCCTGCCGCGCGATGTCTACCGCCGCCGCGACGCCGTCCTGGCGCTGTCGGAGGCCAAGGACATCATGGACGAGGACAAGCCGATCGAGGCCCGCGAGGCGGCCATCGCTGCGTCGAAGGGCTCGCCCGACCTGATCCCCGGCGCGGCCATGGCGGCACGCTCTTATATCGCGCAGGACAAGCCCAAGCTGGCGACCCGCATCCTCAAGAAGGCATGGTCGGTTCAGCCGCACCCGGACCTGGCCGCCGCCTTCGCCGAGATCGCCCCGGACGAGACCCCGTCGGCACGGATGAAGCGTTTTGGGACGCTCACCTCGATCAACCCCGAGCACCGCGAGACCAAGCTGCTCAAGGCCGAGCTGGCGCTCGCCGCCGAGGACTTCCCCGAGGCACGCCGCGCCGTGGGCAACCTCGCCGAGACCGAGCCGGATGCCCGCGTGCTCACCGTCATGGCGGCCATCGCCAAGGGCGAGGGCGCGGCCGAACCGGTGGTGCGCGGTTGGCTGGCAAAGGCGCTGCTGGCGCCGCGCGGCCCGCAATGGGTCTGCGACAAGTGCAACCACATCCACGGCGAATGGGTGCCGGTTTGCGCCAATTGCGAGGGCTTCGATACGCTGAGCTGGCGCAGCCCGCCGCAGTCCGACGTCGCCCCCGCCGGGGCCGAGATGCTGCCGTTGATCATCGGCTCGCTCGAGGATCGCAGCGCCGAGGCCGAGGCCGCGACCGAGGCGGAAGAGGCGCACGAGGTGCTTACGCCGGCGCCCGAGACGCCGGCGGACCCGCTCGACGGCGCCGAGACGTCTCCTGACCTGAAGCGGGACGTGCCGGATGCCGAGACCGTTGAAGACACGGCGGAAGGCAGCCACGGCGCGGTTGAACACGAGAAGGCAAAATAGGCCTTTTCCTGCGGCGGCCCCGGTGCTAAGAGGCCGCCCACCAGTGCCGCTGTAGCTCAGCTGGTAGAGCACGTCATTCGTAATGATGGGGTCGGGGGTTCGAGTCCCTTCAGCGGCACCACTAAATAGCTGGTAAACCAGTGCAAAAGGGCCGCCCTTCGGGGCGGCCTTCTGCTTTTGAGGAAGCGCGGAACCATTGCGGAACCAGTTTAGAGTGCGAAAGAGCTAGGCGTCAGTCGCGGAAGTGTGACCTACTGCGGCGCTCAAAATCTAGCCTCGACGGGGGCTATGAGATCAGTTTCCGGGTTGCGATCTTTCTGCATGAACCGATTCGCATTGGGAGGGTTGTCTCTGCCCGATGCGCGCGGCGCCTCTTAGCACATCCTCTCGTATCCGATGGATCAGCTGTGCGCCGGTTTCCGGCAAATATTGATCACGTTTAGCCTGATGACGCTCGCATCACTGTGTTCTTGGCGGGGAACGTGGGGAACACGGGGAACGCTCTTTCTTTTGTTGGTGCTCTTCGCGTTCCCCGGGCCGCAGCTGTGTGGGGAACTGCGGGGAACACATCCTCAAGAGATGGGCGGTGCTAGGAGGAGTTGCCTGAAATACTGCTTCTGCCCACTTTTGGTTCGAGCTGCCGGTGTATTGCGGCTAATCAATGTTTTTGGTTGGCCTCCATGGCCCAAAAAACTCCATTTAGCTCATATCTTGCACGAGCCTCCCTGCGCTGGTCCACTAGGCGAGGCAATAGTCTAAGCCCTTGGGGGTACTACCCGTCGCCCTGCGCGGTAAGCGTTGCAAAGAGCCCCCTAGTGGATCTATTCCTCACGCCCCTTGGGCCCTCTATATATTGGCGTACGCCAATACGGGAGTGCGAGAATCGGTTGCGATAGGTCCAGTGCCGACCTTCATGCTTGGCAAGACGCATGACTGATCTAACCCAGCAGCTACTTATCGACAGGAGCGTGTAACCGGCGCACCCAGCTCAATGCGATGACTAGACCATCTCAAGGCGTGCGAATCCTTCCGCACTAGCCTTCCGGACGTAGAGCTGGCAGCTAACTGATATTCAAAGCAGCTGTTTCAACCGCTCATATCCCACCTTCTCGTTGCTTATCAGCGAAGGAGGTCCGGTAGATTGCGGCGCGACAAACAGGATGAGATTCCGCGTCAATCAGGATGAGACGCAGCGGCGTGTGACCGCTTCCGGCCGGGC
>NZ_JAAGOV010000033.1:0-114005 GCF_010500785.1 Salipiger sp. PrR003 | reverse complement strand
ACGATCGCCCGGGTCTTGGCGTCGTCCTGCCGGCGGTCATCATCGGATTTTCCGCGCTTGAGGTATTCGATGGTCATGAACGGGTCCTTTGTCGTGGCGGGGTCGGCCGCCGTGGTCGAGGTAGATCCGCGGCGCGCAGGTGGAGAGCCACGGGATATTGATGACGGGCATCGCGGTACCGTGGGGGATGCCCTGAGCGCCTCGCGCGGGGGCGCAACAAGGGTGATTGCGCCATCGTCAAGGTAAAATGCACTCGATTGCAACAACGCCTAACAAGTGTTTACTGACTGCACAAGTCCATTTTGCAATCGTGTGCATGACGGTGCGAAATTTTTTTCCCGACTGCTCGCTCGATGCACGCAGGGCCCCGCCGCAGGATCAGGTTCGCGTGGTGCCTCGGTAGACCGGGAGCGGCTCAATCCGCAGCTTTCGGATCGGAGCATCGTCGCCTTCGATTGCGGCGATCAACTCGTCGACGGCCGTCGAGACCATCGAGTTCAGCCGCTGGCGTACGGTCGACAGGTTGAACGAGGGCCAGGCGGCCTGCTGCGAGTCGTCGAAGCCGACGACCGCGACGTCTTCGGGCACGCGCAGGCCGAGCTCGATACGGATCACGTCGAGCGCGGCGAACGCCATGTGATCATCGGCGACAAAAAGCGCGTCGGGCGGCTCGGGAACGTCGAAGAGCTCGCGCGTCGCATCCGCAGCATCCGCATAGTGGTAGTTGCCTACCGCGCGGGAATGCAGACTGTGCCCTGCCTCGGACAGCGCCGCAAGAAACCCTTCCTCGCGCTGCTGCTGGGTCGACGAGCCTTCGAAACCGGCGAGATGCGCGATGCGCCTGGGATTGCCACGGAGCAGCATCTCGGCCGCGACCCGGCCACCAGCGATATTGTCCGAGGTGACCGCGCGGAGCTGATCGCCCGGCTGGTCGCGGTTGAACAGCATGACCGGGATGTCACGCTCGCGCAGTCGCTCGGCAAGAGTCGAGGACAGCGAGACCGAAACCATGATCACCCCGTCGACGCGGTAGTCCATGATCGTCTGAACGACCGGTCCGACATCACCGACGGTCTTCGACGCCATGAACAGCAGCACGTGGTAGCCGTTCTCTTGCAGCGCGATCGACAGCTTCTCGACGGCCTCGGGGTAGAACTGGCTCTCGAAGTGATAGACCACCAGACCAATGATCCGGCTCTTGCCGGTGATCATCGCCCGCGCCAGCACGTTGGGCCGATAGCCCAGCTCTTCGGCGGCGACCCGGATCTTCTCGGCCATCTTCTTCGAGACCGACGCTCCGGGGGTGTAGAACCGGGACACGGCGGACTGGCTGACACCGGCCCTGCGGGCGACATCCACCGAAGTCACATTCTTTCCAGTCACATGCCGTTCCTCTCGCTGCGCATTGATCCGTCTACCCGCGGCCCGGGGCGCTGTCACCCCTGCAACCTCAGAGCCGCCGCGTAAGGCTCTGCCCGGTCTCGATATCGAACAGATGACAGGTTTCCGCCGGAATCTTCGCGGCGACGACCTCGCCGATCGAGGCCCGGAAATCCTTGGCCGCCTTGAGGTTCACCAGGTCCTTGCCGACCCGCACCGCGGCCATCGACGCCTCGCCCAGAAGCTCAAGCGCGTAGAGCGGCGCGGTGATGTCGCCGTTCTGCGGGACGAGGGTCACATCCTCGGCGCGGAACCCAAGGATCACCCGGCCCGACGGCCCGGTCGGCAGCCCCGCGAGCCGGATGTTCTCGGCCTCGAAGACACCGTTCGAGATCGTGCCCTCCACGAGGTTCATCGCGGGCGAGCCGATGAAGCTGGCGACGAACGTATTGGCCGGGTTGTCGTAGATTTCGGTCGGGGTGGCGACCTGCTGCACGACGCCACGGTTCATAACCACCACCCTGTCGGCGAGGGTCATCGCCTCGATCTGGTCATGGGTGACGTAGATGGTGGTTGTCTTCAACCTGTGCTGCAGGTTCTTGATTTCGGCGCGGGTGCTGACCCGCAGCTTGGCATCAAGGTTCGAGAGCGGCTCGTCCATCAGGAACACCGTGGGTTCGCGCACGATGGCGCGCCCCAGCGCCACGCGCTGCCGCTGCCCGCCCGACAGTTCGGCGGGACGCCGGTCCAGCAGCTCGGTCAGGTCGACCATTTCGGCAGCCTTCATGACGCGCTCGTGATGCTCGGCCTTCGGCACCTTGCGGACCTTCAGCGGGAAGCGGATGTTCTCGTAGACCGTGAGGTTCGGATAGAGCCCGTAAGACTGGAACACCATCGAGATGTCACGGTCCTTCGGCTCGAGATCGTTGACCACACGGCCACCGATGACAATCTCGCCACCGCTGATGTCCTCGAGCCCGGCGATCATCCGCATGGTCGTGGATTTGCCGCAGCCCGATGGCCCGAGCAGGACGAGGAACTCCTGGTCGGCGATGTGCAGGTCGAACTTGTCGACCCCGACCACGCTGCCCCACCGCTTGGTGACGTTTTTCAGAAGGATGTCGGCCATGAGTTACCCCTTGACGGCGCCGGCGGTGAGACCGCTGACGATCTGGCGTTGGAAGAACATCACGAGGATGAAGAGAGGAACGGTGGCCGAAACAGTTGCGGCAACCGCGTACATGATCGTGCCCTCGGTCTGCACCGTCCCGAGGAAGGAGTTGATCTTGGGGATCATTGTCTGGTTGTCCTGGTTGAGCAGCATGCCGGTCACCGCGAAGTCGTTGTAGGCCAGCAGGAAGCTGAACAGGCCGGTGGTGATCACACCCGGCCACATGACCGGCATGATCGCCAGGCGGAACGCCTGGAAGCGGGTGCATCCATCGACCATGGCGCTCTCATCGAGGTCCTTGGGGATCGACTTGAAGAAGCTGTGCAGCATCCAGATGGTAAAAGGCTGGTTGATCGCCACCAGTACGATGATCGCCGTCGGAAGATAGCCCCAGATGTTGAGCTCGAAGAAGGGCAGCAGGTAGCCCGAGACCAGCGTGATATGCGGCATGGCGCGGAATATCAGCGCCGCAATCAGGATCCAGAAGGTGTAGTTGCGCGTCGAGCGCGATAGTGCGTATCCGCCGAGCGTGCCGAAGAGCAGCGAGATCGAGGTCACGCAGATCGTGACGATCACCGTGTTCCAGACCGAATGATAGAACTCGCGCTCAATCCATGCGCCCTCATAACCGCCCAAGGTGTAGGCACCGCCGGTCTGTCTCTGCGTCGCCGGGCCGGAGATGGCGTTCCAGAAGGACTCGCGCGAAAAGAAGTCAGCCTGCACCTTGAACGAGCCCCAGACCGTCCAGAAGAACGGAAAGGCGGCAAGGACGAGCCAGGCGAGGAGGATCAGCGTCGTGGTGATCGCGAGCGGGCGGGAATAGCCGATCTTTGTGGTCATCAGCGGGCCTTCCGGTTGAAGTCGCGCCAGGTGCGGATGAGCACCGGCATCAGAAGAACGATTACGCCAACCATGGTCAGGATCGAGGTCGCCGCGGCAGAGCCGAAGAGTTGGTCGCTCTGCCCGCTCAGATCATTGTAGATCGACCACGAGAGCGACGTCGCGTTTGCCTCCGAGGAGAAGCCGATGATCGGCTCGAACACACGGAAGTTGTCCATCAGCAGCACCAGCCCGACGAAGGTCGCCAGCGGCGTCAGGTGCGGCATGACCACGTAACGGATGCGCTCCCAGCGATTGGCGCCATCGATCATAGCGCTTTCCAGGGTGTCCTTCGGCAGCGTCTGCAGCCCAGCGTAGAAAACCACGAAGGCAAAGGGGATCATGTGCCAGGTCCCGTAGACGATCAGGGTCACCCAGGTCAGCGCCGGGCTCGCCTTGAGGCTCAGCTCGGGATCGTCGAACAGCCATTGCAGCGAGGCGCCGATGACCCCATCGGAATTGATCATCCAAAAGAGGATCAGCGAGCCGAGCAGCGGCGTGACGATATAGGGCAACAGCGACAGGAAGATCACCGGCCCCCTGAAGAAGCGCGGGATGGTGTTGACCCCCAGTGCCACCGCGAATCCCAAGATCATCGACAGCGGCGTCACCAGGAAGGTGTAGACCAGCGTGAAGCTCAGCGCTTTGTAGAAAGGCAGATTGTAGATCCGGCTCACCACATCCCCGAGCCCATCATTGTCGGATAGGATCTCGCTCAACTCGGTCACCGCGAGGTGCGCACGGTTGAGATAGGTGCCGAACCCGTTGAAACGTCCAAGCGGTTCCGCCGCCTTGAGCGCGGCGGTGGCATCGGCATCGACCTTCGTCTCCGTCAGGCAGCCAAAGGGGCCGCAGTTCTCAACCGAGATCAGCACCTGCTCGTGCTCGACAAAGAGCGACTGAACCGCGACCGAAACGATCGGGAGCGCGATGAACAGGATCATGGCCAGGGCCGAGGGGAGAATGAAGGCGGCAAAATCGCGGTGGCGCATGGCCGTCTCCTTCTTGGATGACCCCCGGCCCCTTGGCCGGGAGTCTGGTCTAGTGTCAGTTGAGGAAGCCGGCTTCCTTAGCGGCGGTGCGATAGGCAGCCTCGACATCAGCCAGAGCCTGCTCGGCGCCTTCCTTGCCCTGCATGAAATCCACCAGCTCGGCCCCAAGGGCCGTGTGCAGCAGCCCCATGTAAGGCGATGTCGGATAGCCCTTGGCGCCGGCGGCGGCATTCCCCAGCACACCCCTTGCGGTTTCGGGGGCATCAAAATCTTTCATCAGCCAAGTGGCCGCCGACGGGTTCTCCTGCGCGATCTCCGGCCGAATGCCGTGGATCATCGCTATGAAGGATGCCTCTGCGTCGGCGTCACTGATGTTCTTGGCGATCGTGAAGCCGTCCCACCACAGCGCCGCCGCCGGGATCGAGCCACCGCCCACCGTCGGGGCGGGCGCAAGGATGGTCGCTGCACCGATCTCGGGCGCCGGGCCGTCGGGGTCGATGTGCCCGTTCACCATCGATCCCCACTGGTTCATGATCGCGACTTCGCCCGACAGATACATCGCCTTCATCTCGTCCGAGGTGACGGTCATGTACTCGGGCTGCATGTATTCTGTCAGCGCCTTCATCATCTCCAGCGTCTTAATGCCAGCCTCGCCGCTGATCGCCGGCTCGGCGCTGCCGGGCTCGAAGAACTCGCCGCCCATGCCGAGATACATGTTCACGAACTCCGCCGCGAGGTACCAGCCGGCCTGGTCTGAAGCTGCGAGAGGGTACTGCATGATCCCCTTCTCGCGGATCACCTTTGCCGCCTCGAGGATGCCTTCCCAGCTGGTCGGCTGTTCGAGACCGGCCTCTTCCAGCACGTCGTCGCGGATGAACAGATGCTGGCCGTTGCCCATGAAGGCGACCGCCATGGTTTTTCCGTCGATTTTGATCAGCTGGTTCGGCTGCAGGCTTTCGCCGTATTTTGCAACAAGCTCGTCGAGAGGACGGATCAGGTTCTTGTTGAGAAGCGGGACGATCGAATTGTTCGAGACCAGCGCGACGCTGTATTGCGCCGGGCTCACTGTAAGCGCCGGCACCTGGAGCGCCTTGTGCTCGGTGGTCATGTTCACCTCGACCTTTACGCCCTCGCCCGCACAGGTCTTCGCCTCGTCCAGGACGATCCCGAGCGAGTCGAAATCATTGGCCAGAATGCGGACGGTTCCACTCTCGATGCCGCAGCCGGCGTGCGCCACGCCCGCTCCCATCAAGAAGGCCAACGCCGTGGTGGTCAGTCGTTTCATAGGAATTCCTCCATGTTGGGGCCCGCCGGCGTGTGCTCCGCCGGTCGGGCTGGCCATGGGCGGGTGATCCCCGCCCCTGCATCACTTGTCCAGCGCATCCGAAGCCGAGGGAGCGTCGGCCATCTGCGCAAGTTTGATCTGCACCAGCAGCGACAGCTCGTCGAAAACGGTCCATTCGTCGACGATCTTGCCGTCCTTGTAGTGGTAGTGGCTCATGCCCATCACCTGAACCCGCTTGCCGGTCGGATCGCCGAGGCTGTCGAGACCGCCGAAGCCGAGGTGGTGCCCTTCCATCACCCAGCGCACCGCGACCTTGGTGCCGCCCTCGTTGCAGGGCGTGGAGCAGATGTGCTGCGGCGCGAAGGCGGCGTCGGGGAACGCCCCGACCAGACCGATGGCTTGGTGGCTGACCGAGGTGGTGCCGTAGAGTTCCTTCATCAACGGGCCATGATACATGACCGTCGGTGCGTAGACCTCGCGGATCTTGCCGAACATCTTCTTGTTGAACACCTCGTGCAGCCAGCTCAGCGTGTGGCGCTCCAGATCGTTGTTCGCGATGGAAAGATCAGCATGCTCGGCAGGGGGGGTACTGGCCCATGAGCAAGCCGGTCTCGCCGATGTCGAGTTGCTTCAGTCCCTGTGCGAACTTCGCGGCGGCAAGCTTCTCGGCATAGGCCTGCTCGTCGAGGCCGAGCTGTTTCACGATGGCCATCTGGTCGGAAACGACCCATTCGCGATAGATCTTGTTCCGGTGGATCATGCAGTCGGCCACCGTGCGGCTCACGAAGGGGCGACCGTTGGCCGGCCCGTAGTGTCCGTTCTGCGAATAGCGCCCCGAGCCGGTCACCAGATGCGAGGTATAGAAGCCATCCTTGTCGTTGCCGTTCCAGACCACATGAGTCGCCATGCCGCGCCGCTCGGGCAGGCTCACCAGCCGCTGGATGGTGTCGCGCACCACGTCCTCGCGGTTGTAGATGGTGCCGGTGGGCAGGTAGAGCACGATGTTGTGGGTGTAATGGGTGTAGATCAGCCCGACGTCGCGCTCGTCCCAAATCTTGTGGGTGCAGCGCACGATGTAATCGACGATGTCCGAGTAGCATGGGTCGAACCCGTCCATGCCCTGTACTGGCGCGCGCCCCTCGGGCACCAGATCGGTAAAATCGGCGCGCTCGATGTTCATCACCTTGCCATCATGGGGCGCGTCGTCGCGTTTTGCCGCGGGTTTCGCCGTCTTGGGCATGGTTGCGGTGTCATCCTGAGTTGCCATCGATCCAATCCTGAAGTCTGTGGTGCGGCGTCAGAGCCGCGCTTGCATAGGTATTCAACAGAAAGTGGCCCAGTTTGACGCCGCGTTCAATGGCAAAGTGAATACTTATGCAAAATTCTAGGACCGCGCGCCCTTGCTGGCCCCCGGGCACGCGGGCGCTCTTGCCCCGACAAGATTGAATACTTATGCAAACAGGGAGAAACCAGACATGGAGATGCGGGATGACGCCGGCCGAACCAACCCCTGAGACTTTCCGCGAGACCCTGCGCAAACAGGGGATCGACCTGCCCGAATCCGATCTCGCTGCGGCGCTTCCCTCCGCGGTCCGCCTGCTAAGGGCGGCGAATCGACTGCTGGAGCAGACCGATGTCTGAGCTGATCGACCTGCCCCTGCGCGCACAGGCGGCGGCCTTGACCAGGCGCGAGACCTCCGCGAAGGAGCTTATGCAGACGGTGCTCGACAGGATCTCCAGACGCGACCCCAAGCTTCACGCCGTGGTCCACCTCGATGCCCGGGCAATGGATGAGGCGCAACGCTGGGATGATACTCCGCTTGAAGACCGCCCAACCCTGGCGGGACTGGCGCTCGGGGTGAAGGACATCCTAGACGTGGCGCAGGCTCCCACCCGCTGCGGATCGTATGCGCAAGACAAGCTGGCCCAAAGAGACGCCGCCGCCGTTGCCCGCCTGCGCCGCGCGGGTATGACGCCGCTCGCTAAGCTCGCCACCTATGAATACGCCCTCACGGGCCCCGCCTGGGACCAGCCGAACCCGCCCGCGCGCAACCCCTGGAACACGGCCCATATCACCGGCGGCTCGTCCTCCGGATCGGCCGCGGCGGTCGCGGGCGGCTTGCTGCGTGTCGCGCTCGGCACCGACACTGGCGGCAGCATCCGGGCCCCGGCAGCCTATTGCGGCATCGTCGGGCTGAAACCAACGCTCAGCAGCGTGCCGGATGCTGGGTGTTTCCCGCTTTCGCCCGCGCTGGACGTGATCGGCCCCTTGGCCGCCTGCGTCGAGGACGCGGCTCTGGTGATGGAGGCGCTGGTGCCGGACAGCAAGGCGGCGCGCGCCCTCGGCCAGGACATCGAAGGGCTGAGGATCGGCTATGCGCGGGACTGGTTTGTCGCCGACCCGGCCTGCGATCCAGCGCTCCTGCGGGCCATGGATGATGCCGCCGCAACGCTGTCGATGCTCGGTGCGAGGATCGAGCTCATCGACCTGCCCGACTACCAACCCCTTGAAGAGGCCGGCAGCGTGATCCTGCAGGCCGAGGCCTGGGAGGTGCACCGCGCCGCCCTCGCGGACCATTGGCCGCGTTATGGAGTCGACGCGCGGCGCAACCTCGTCACGGGAGCGATTTTGTCTGAGGCGCATGTCGCGGCGGCCCGGCGGGCAGCGGCTCGGTTCGGTGCGCAGGTGACCGAGCTGCTTGGCACCTATGCGGCGCTGCTGGCGCCGACGACGCTGGGGTCTGCCCCGAGGTTCGCCGATTTCGAGGACGGGCCGGTCTGGACGGCGATGCGCACGTTGCCGTTCAACATGTCCGGTCACCCGGCACTTTCGGTGCCCTGCGCACTGTCCGACGCCGGTCTGCCACTCGGACTTCAGCTGATCGGGCGCCATGGCGACGAGGCGACGCTGTGCCGGATCGGTCATGCCTACGAGCAGGCGGGTCCGAACATGCTGTGTCCGCCGATCACGTGCCCGGGAGCAGCCGTCTGAAACCGCATCGGGGCCCGCAAGGGCCCCGATCAAAGGTGTTTTACTGGCTGGTTGGGCCGATCAGGCCTCGACTTTCATCCGGTCGAGTCGCAGCTGCGCCGCGCGGCGATGGCCCTCCAGCGTTTCCGAAGCCGCTTGGCGTGCGGCGGGCGGCGCCACCTGCCTCACGCCCTCCTCGGTCAGCCACTGGTGCGTCACGGTCTTGATATAGGTGCCGACCCAGAGCCCGCCGGTGTAGCGGCCTGCACCCATCGTCGGCAGGGTGTGGTTGGTGCCCGAGCACTTGTCGCTGTAGACCACCGAGGAATTGGTACCGATGAACAGCGAGCCGTAGTGACGCAGCCGTTTCGAAAGGCCGTGCGCGTCCTCGGTGTGCACCTGAAGGTGCTCGGCAGCCACGATGTCGGAATAGGCGATCATCGTCGCCTCGTCCGGGCAAAGCGCGATCTCGCCGTAGTCGCGCCAAGCCTGCCCCGCGGTCTCGGCCGTCGACAGCGTGGCGAGCTGGGCGTCCACCTCTTTCAGCACCGCCTCGGCCAGCGCCGCATCGGTGGTGATCAGCCCGACTCGGGTGCGGGTATCATGCTCGGCCTGCGCCAGCAGATCGGTCGCGAGCATTTCGGCGTCACCGGTATGATCCGCGAGGATGAAGATCTCCGACGGGCCAGCCAGCTGGTCGATGCCCACGGGGCCAAAGACCTGGCGCTTCGCCTCGTTGACGAACGCATTGCCCGGTCCGACGATCTTGTCGACAGCCGGGACCGTCTCGGTGCCGAGCGCCATGGCCGCGATGGCCTGCGCGCCGCCGATGCGGAAGATGCGGTCCGCGCCCGACAGGTGGCAGCCGGCGATCATCGCCTCGTGCGCGTTGGGCGGCAGGCAGGCGATGACCTCTTCGCAGCCGGCGACCTTGGCGGGCACGATGGTCATGATCGGCGCCGAGAGCAGCGGGTAGCGCCCCCCGGGAACGTAGCAGCCCACACGTTCGAGCGGGATGTTGCGATGCCCGAGATGGACCCCAGGGCGCACCTCGACCTCGACCTCGGACAGCGACGCGAGTTGTGCCTCGGCGAAGGCCTGCACATTGGCGATGGCGAACTCGGTGTCGGCGCGGGTCTGCGGATCGAGGTTGGCCAAGGCTGCCTCACGTTGCGCGGAGGTGACCTCAAAGCTTTCCAACTCGACCTTGTCGAAGCGTGCCGAGTAGTCGCGGACCGCAGCATCGCCCTCGGCCTTCACGCGGCCGAGGATCTCGGCGACGAGCTCCTCGACGGGGCGGTTGTCGGCCACGGCGTCGCGCGCCGGCGTCTTGATGAAACGGATGCTCTCGGGAATGGGCAGACGGGTCATGGTGTCCTCTTCAGGTGCGTGCGTTCTCGAAGGCCGCCCAGGCGGCCTCGAACTTGGTGAAATCGAACCCCGGCGCGCGGGCGGCATCGAGCACGATCGCTTCGGTCGCCTGCATTTTGCCGATGGCCGCCGGCAGCTCGGCAAGATGGGTCTCGGGGATAACCAGCGCGCCGTGCCGGTCGGCGTGGATCCAGTCGTCCGGGCGCACGGTCATGCCGAAGACCGTCACTGGACAGGCGAGATCGGTCACATGCACAAAACCATGCGATGGGCCGATCGACCCGGCGAGCACAGGAAAGCCGGGCGCAAGATCTCCGAGGTCGCGCATCACGCCATTGGTCAGCGCGCCGGCAAGGCCGAAGCCTTGATGCACGGCGGTGTTGAGCTCCCCCCAGAAGGCGCCAATGGCCGCCTCGCCGTCGAGATCCTCGACCACGGCCAGACGCGGTCCCGCACCGTCCGCCATGTGGCGATAGTAGTCCATGCGGCGGGCCCGCACGGTTTCAGGCGCCTCGGTGGACGGCGCCAGAGCACGGATCCTTGCGGTGCGCGCCCGCCCGACGATCACCCCGGTGGGATCGCTGGCGCAGAGCGTGCCTCGGGTGAAGGCATCGAAGCCGCGCTTGCCGTCGATCACCTCGATGGCATTGCAGACAGTGGGCGTGTCGACGCTGCGCAGCAGCGCGATGACGTGGGTCAGCTCAGCCATTGGCACAGCGCCTCCGTGACGGTCATGGGACTTTCGAGTGTGGGCAGGTGCCCCGCGCCGTCGACCACACGGTACGCGGCATGAGGCATCAGGGAGTGAAGCAGTGTGTGGCGCGTGACCGGGCAGAGCTGGTCTTCGGCGCCGCAGAGGATGAGTGCGCGACCAGTATAGCCACGCAAGGTCTCGCATTGGTCGGGGCGGTCGCGCAGGGCGCAGCTCTGGTGGACAAACACATCCGGCCCAAGATCCGCCGCCATGGCCAGGCAAATGGCCTCGATGTCCGGGTCAGGAGCCGCCAGGTAACGCGGAATGAAGGTGTCTGCCATCATCGCCGAAAGCTCGCCGCGCTCGGCGCGCGCGATCTGCGTGGCGCGCCCGTCCCGAACCTCCGGCGCCTCGGCCAGTGGATTGGTGTCGAGAAGGGCAAGACGGGACACCCGATCTGGGGCCTGTCGCAGAATCTCCATCGCAAGGATGCCCCCCATCGACAGGCCGGCAAGGGCAAAGTGCGGCGGCGCCTCGGCCAGGACACCCGCCGCCAGCGCGCCCATGCTGTCCCCATTATAAAGGTCCGCGCACAGGATGCTCCGGCCCGCCGAGAGCGCGGCGATCTGCGGCGCGAACACACGCGCGTCGCACATCATGCCAGGCAGGAGGACAAGCGGCAGGCTCATGGCGCGGTCCATCCGCCGTCGACCATCAATGCGGTTCCCGTCACCAGCCGCGATGCGTCGCAGGCAAGGTAGAGCACCGCGCCCATCACGTCCTCCACCTCTCCAACCCGGCCGAGGGCGATCTTCTCCATCAACCAGCGGCGCCGGTCGGGATCGGCGAAGGTTGCCTCGGTCAGCGGCGTGCGCACGAAGGTCGGGCACAGGGTGTTGATCCTGATCTGCGCCGGGCCGAACTCCAGCGCCATAGCCTTCACCATGCCTTCGAGCGCATGCTTGGAGGCGCAATAGACCGCGCGGTCGGGCCCGCCGACATGACCCATCTGCGAAGAGACATGCACGATGCTGCCCCCCCTGCCCCGCGCGCTCATGCCCCGCGCAGCACGCTGGCTGAGAAAGTAGGCCGCGCGCAGGTTGACCCCTAGCACAGCATCGAAGTCAGCGGGGGTAGTGTCGATCGCGGGACCGTGGCGCGCTAGTCCAGCCGCATTCACCACCACGTCATAATCACGGTCGAAGAGCGTCTCCTGCGCCTCGAGATCCGCGATGTCGCAGGATAGCGCGCGGGCGTACCAACCCTCGGCATGCAGGGCGGACAGCGCCGCCGCCAGCGGCGCCGCTCGGCGGGCGACGCAGGTAACCTCGGCGCCTGCCTCCGCCAGGGCGACCGCACAGCCCAGCCCGATTCCCGAAGAGGCCCCGGTCACGAGGGCTTGCCGACCCTCAAGACGGAAGGATGGGGTCCGGGGAAGGCTTGCACCAGGACGGGTCGAGACGCTGGCTTGCATCAATACTCCATCGAAACAGGGACCCGAGCCCTTGTGACAGCCCCATGTCCGTTGCACACGTTTGCAATACCGGTATCGGGAGCGAGGGTGCGGCGCAAGCAATTTTTGCATACTTATGCATTTTGTCTTGTCGGGCGAACGCACCCTGGATCAGTTCCTGAGAACCTACCTCATCATCGCGCTAGGCGGTTTCGTCTCGGGTTCGAACAGTCAGCCCCGCCACCACCGCTCTCGCTGCCGACACCTCAGAGAAATCTCTCGTCTAGGGAGTGAAGCGCTGACCCAGCTTTGGAGTCCTGAACAACCTCCGCAACACACGTTCCCCCAGGAAAATGTGCCGGCGCGGCGATACGCACGTGCGGTTCATCGCGCGGATAAGGCCAAAATATGTAAAAATAATTATGGTTTACCGACCAAGTGGCGCGTCTCTGCTATTTGCCGCATGCGCCTCAGTGCGCCTGCCCGATACAAAGTTGAACAAAGTGAAATCGCGCCGACGGAACCTTGCCGACCGAAGGCACTCCGATCTAGGCGCCCCCATACTGCGATTGCCCTGTGTCACCAAAATCTGGCTCCGCGTCACGTCACCCCTGCGCGGATCAGCACCGAGATCGCGGTTTCGAAATGCTCGGTCATCGCGGCCTCGGCCTTCGTGCTGTCCTGCATCCGCTTCGGCATTGCCGCGGCGACAGAGGCGGGCGTGATCGCGCTGGTCTGGGCTTTCGTGCTGGGCAAGTTCGTGTTCCGCGAATACAGCTGGCGCCATCTCGGCCGGTCGCTTGCCGAATGCTGCGTCGACAGCGCGCTGATCGGCTTCCTGATCGCGGCCTCGGTGCCCTTTGCCTGGATCCTGATCGCCGACGGCATGCCGCAACAGCTCGTCGGATTGACCCAGGACTATGCGCTCGGGCCGGCGGCGCTGATTCTCGTCGTCGTGCTGACGCTCTTCGTGGCGGGCACGTTCCTCGATCTGACCCCGGCCAGCCTGATCGCCGCACCGCTGTTCCTGCCGCTGCTGACCGCCGCGGGCTTCGATCCGGTGCAGGTCGGGATCATCATGATCATCAACCTTCAGCTTGGTGGCGTGACGCCGCCCGTGGGCATCCTCGTGTTCATCACCGCGCAGATCAGCAGGACCCCGGCCGCGGCGGTGTTCCGCGAGCTGACGCCCTTCGTCGCGGCGATCATCGTCGTGCTGGGACTGGTGTGCGCCATTCCCGCGCTCACGCTGGGGTTGTGGTCGCTGATCGGCTGAGCGCGCAGGGCCACGGTCCCGCTGCGGTCCGGCCGCGGCCCCTCCCCCGGCCGCACGCCGTTGCCCCGCTCACCCGATGCCTCCTGGGCGGACCCCCGCCCCAGCCCGGACCGACACTGCTTCAGGCCCGGCCCGGTGCCGGGGTGCGCAGGACAACCACCGAGACGCAAGGCACCACAAGCAGCGCAATGGCATGGGTGATTTCCCCATGGTCCCAGTGGACCGCGCAGCACCCCGGTCTGTGAATATCCCAGATATCCGCGGGCGGTTCGGGCGACCCTGCAAAGGCGGAAACTTCGCCTGTACCGCGACTTGACGGCTCCCTTCGCTCTCTGGCGCGTCTCGTTCTGGTCGAGTGCCGCCGAACACCGATGGGAGGGTGCTTGCTCCCTTCGGCCACGATACCGACCCACGATCGAGCGTCATGCACCCAATGGAGATGGGCTGACGCAAGCGCGGGGCGGCAACCGCAGCGCCGAAGCCCACCAATGGCCTGTGCAGCAGCGTTGACCCCCGCGACGCTTTGCGTTGTTCGGGCTCTAACACCCTTGCGAAGAACTGATGGGGCGCGAAGCGGGTAGGGACAAATTTTGAAAAAGAGTAGCGATGAAAGTGCCTGCCGGCGGGCCGAGGGCCTCTGCGCCGGGGATCGTTTCGAAGGGACGGCATCTGGCAGAGACACCGTGTCATGCGCCGAAAGCTGTCTTTTGCGCTGGAGACGTCCCGCCCCTCGCTTGCCCCTTGAAATAAATTGCACCAAACAAGAAAAATTTCACGCGGCGTTGACCAAGGCCGGAAGCCATCTCTATCGTCCCCTTACGCAAGAAATTGCGGGTCGTGAAATTACTTGCGGGGAGGCAAGTGCTCACGCACCGAAACCCCTGGCGTCTGCCAGGGTCATTTGGGAGGACAACATGAGACAATCCGCTATTGCCGTGGCTCTGGCCCCGGCACTCACTGCCCTATCGCTTGCAACCGCGAGCCCGGCGATGGCCCAGGAGGGTCTGCACTGCGCTCCGGGCGAGACCTATATCATGAACGTCATGGTGTCCGGCCACCCCTATTGGGTGCCGGTCTACCAGGGCTTCAAGCAGGCTGCCGATGCCTTCGGCTGCGAAACGGTATTCTCTGGCACACCCGACTACGACATCACCAAGCAGATCGCCTCTTTCGAGCAGGACATGGTGAAGCAGCCCGCGGGTATCCTGGTGCATCCGATGCAATCGGATCCGTTCATCGAGCCGATCAACCGCGCCATCTCAGATGGCACGTAGGTGGTGACCTTTGCGGCGGATTCTCCGAAATCCGACCGCAGCGCCTATATCACCTCCGACAACCTGGCCGAGGCGAAATTTGCTGCCGAGGAAATCGTCAAGCAGATCGGCGAGACGGGCGAATACGCGGTTCTGGAGAATCCGGGTCAGTCCAACCATGACCTCCGGGTGACCGCCCTGATCGACTACATGCAGCAACATTATCCCGACATGGAACTGGTCGGTCGCCAGGCCACCAATCAGGACAGCACCGCCGCCTATCGTGCGACCGCTTCGATCCTACAGGCCAATCCCGAGCTGGGCGCGATTTGGATCCCCGAGGCGGGCTCAGCGGAGGGCGCGGTCGCGGCGATCCTCGAAGCCAAGTCGGACGTGCTGGTCATGCATGCGGATATCACCCCGGCCACGCTCGAGCACATCAAGGCCGGCAACATCCACATGGCGCTGAACCCGAACCAGGGCATGCAGGGGTTCATGGGGTTCATGGCGACCTTCATGGCGGCGCATTCCGAAGTCTTCGATCCGTTCAACGACTACCGGACCTCGGGTTACAACCCGGTGCAGATCCCCTTTATCGACAACGGATTTGCCGTGATCACGAAGGACAATGCCGACAGCTTCGATCTGAACACCTACATGCAGGGCCGCGACCCGGCGTGACCCAGGCGGCGGGCTGTTCGGGCCCGCCTCACCGCCCTTTTCCGAGGCCCTCTCATGCACGACGACGTGATCCTGAAAATCTCCAATGTCAGCAAGTCCTTCGGCCCGGTGCGCGCGCTGAGGGGCGTCAATTTCGAGCTGCGCCGCGGCGAGATCCACGCGCTCGCCGGCGAGAACGGCGCGGGAAAGTCCACGCTGATGAACATCATCGACGGCATCCTCCAGCCCGACGGCGGCGAGATCCTCTGGGAAGGTGAGCCGGTCCGCATCGCATCCCCAAGCGCCGCGCAGCAGCTGGGGATCGGGCTGGTGCATCAGGAGATCGCCCTCTGCCCCGATATTTCGGTGGCCGAGAACATGTTCATGGCGGTCACAAACCGGAGCCGCCGCCTTCTCATGGATGTGGGTGCGCTCAAGCAGAAAGCCCGCGCCGTGCTGGGGAAGCTGTGCGATATCGATCCGGGCGCGATCGTTCGGGACCTGCCGATATCGCATCAGCAGCTGGTCGAGATCGCCAAGGCGCTGACGCTCGATTGCAAGGTCCTGATCCTCGACGAGCCGACCGCCGCGCTGACAGACCGCGAGGCGCAGACCCTTTTCGAGATCATGCACAGACTGTCGGCGCAGGGCATCTCGATCATCTACATCTCGCATCGGATGGTCGAGATCTTTGACAATTGCGACCGCGTCTCCGTCTTTCGGGACGGTCAGTACATCACCACCGCGCCGATTTCCGGGATCACGCCCTCGGGCGTGGTCAACGCGATGGTCGGCAGGGAGATCGGTACGCTCTATCCACCCAAGCAGGCAGCGGAAACGCGGACGGACAAGGTGATTTTCGAAGTCAGGGATTTGACCGAGAAAACTCGGTTCAGGAACGTGTCCTTCGCGCTGCGCAGCGGAGAAATCCTCGGCATCGCGGGTCTGATCGGCTCGGGGCGAAGCGAAATCGTCAAGGGCATCTGCCGACTAGAGGGCGACGCTTCGGGCGAGGTGCTGCTCGATGGAAAAACGCTGGATCTGCGCCACTACGGCGACAGCATCGCGGCTGGCCTCGTCTATCTTTCCGAAGACCGAAAGGGCGATGGCCTGTTCCTGGAACGCTCCATTGCGGAGAATGTCTCGGCACTGGATCTTGGTCGTGTCTCCACCGCGACGGGACTGATCGAGACGGAAAGGGAAATGGAATTGGCCCGAAGTCTGGGAGCGAAACTCAACCTCAAGTTCGGGCGGCTTTCGGACCCGGTGTCTTCCCTGTCAGGGGGCAACCAGCAGAAAGTGGCAATTGCGAAGATGCTCTCGGTCAATCCCCGGCTGATCTTCCTCGATGAGCCGACCCGCGGCGTGGATGTCGGTGCCAAGTCCGAGATTCACCGGATCCTGAGGGAACTGGCCTGCGAAGGCGTCGGAACCGTGGTGATTTCCTCCGAGCTGCCCGAGCTGATTGGGCTATGCGACCGCGTGCTGGTGGTGCGCGAGGGCCGCATCGCTGGCGAAGTAGCCGGGGACGCGATGACCGAAGAAAACATCATGCGCCTGGCCTCGGGCCTCGAGACCGCCCCGCAACCGACACTGAATGCCTGAGGAAGACCGATCGTGGAAAACTCAATCGAACTGACCGCAGCCGCCAAGCAGGGAGCCAACCCGGTGAAGAAGTTTCTCAGGATGCGCGAGACCGGGCTGATCCTGATCATCCTGGCGCTCTTCGTCGCCATGTCCTTCGCATCGCCCTACTTCCTGACTTGGGTGAACATGCGCGCGATGGTCATGGCCTTTGCCGTCGAAGGCATCGTGGTGGTGGGCATGACGATCCTGCTGATCTCGGGCGGCATCGACCTCTCGGTCGGCTCTGTCACCGCGCTGGCGATGGTCATCGCCGGATCGCTCTTCCTCGCAGGTGTCGACCCTTGGCTCGCCTCGCTGGTGGCGATCGCCGCCTGCACCGGGATCGGGGCCTTCATGGGCTTTTTCGTGACCCGGATCGGGCTGCACCACTTCATCGTCTCCCTAGCGGTAATGGTGATCGCGCGCGGGGCCTGTCTTCTCTTCACCGGCGGTCGTCCGCTCGGGTTGTTCACGCTGCCGCCGGAATTCAAGTTCATCGGCCAGGGCTCGATCGGGCCGGTGCCGCTGGTGATCATCGTCTTCCTGGTGGTGGTCCTGTGCTTTGACTTCATGCTCCGGCGCAGCACTGCCTTCCGCAAGGTGTTTTATACCGGCAGCAACGAGAAGGCCGCCGCCTATTCGGGGATCCGGACCAAGCGAGTGATCTTCCTCACCACGACGCTCTGTTCGACGCTTTGCGGCATCGCCGGGATCATCTACATGGCCCGCTTCGGCTCGGCCCAGCCAACCTTCGGTCTGGGCATGGAACTCAACGTGATCGCCGCGGCGGTGATCGGCGGGGCGAGCCTCAACGGGGGCTCCGGCACGATCTTCGGCGCGATCCTGGGGGCGGCGCTGCTGTCGGTCGTATCGAGCTCGCTCTCGCTGCTCGACGTGTCGGTCTACTGGCAGGACATCATCCGCGGGTCGATCCTGCTCACCGCGGTCTCCATCGATCACTACCTGAACAAGAAGCGCGACGCGGGAGGCAAGGCATGACCGAACCGTCTCCCGACTTCGATCTCATCCGCCAGATTCACACCGTGCTCGTGCTGCACTTCGTGGAGGGGGTGAAGCAGTCCGAGATCGCCGCGAAGCTCAACCTGTCAACCTCGAAGGTGAACCGGCTGATCGCGCAGGGCCGCAGGCTCGGCATGGTGCAGATCGACATCAAGAGCCCGTTCCAGCGCCTCTCGGACATCGAACAGAACCTGGTGGCGTCGACCGCGCTCGACGCGGCACGGGTGACGCCCACGGTCTCGGGCAACGCCGACACCACGCTTCACCAAGTCGGCCGCGCCGCAGCCAACCTCCTGCTCGAGACCCTGCGCGACGGCGATGTCATCGCGATCACGGGCGGCAAGGCGGTCAGCGCGGTCGTCGAGAACCTGTCACCCGAGCAGCCGCTCGACGTCACCGTCGTGCCACTCACCGGCGGGGTGCAGGGCAAATTCTACACCGATGTGAACCATCTCGTGACGCGCATGGCCGAACGGCTCGGCGGCAAGCCGATCCTGATCCACGCGCCGCTCTTTGCCGAGAACCGGGCGCAGCGGGACATGCTGACCGGCATGGCGCCGATCAAGCAGGTCTTCGACCTTGCGCGCACCGCTAATGTCGCGCTCACCGGCATCGGCTCGGTCGAGCCGCGCGGATCGAGCTACTACGACCTCAATCCGGTGCCCGAGGCCGATCGCAAGATGCTCGTGGGCATGGGGATCGCCGCCGAGTTCATGGCGCATTTGATTGGCATCAACGGGCAGGTGGCGGACTACGAACGCAACCAGCGCCTCGTGGCCCTGCATCCGCATGACACGGCGACCTGCCGCACCGTGATCGGCGTCGCTTCCGGCGTGCAGAAGGCGCGCCCGATCCAGGCGGTGCTGAACGGAAAACTTCTGAATTCACTTGTAGTTGACGAGGAGACTGCCGCTGCGGTCCTCGCGCAGATGAAAGGGTCTGAACATGCCGCATGAGATGCTGACGCGCCAAATCGGAAGATCGGGGATCGAGGCTTCGGTGATCGGACTCGGAACCTGGGCGATTGGCGGCTGGATGTGGGGTGGCACCGAGGAGACCGCCTCGATCGCTGCCATCCAGACCTCTGTCGACGAGGGTGTGAGCCTGATCGACACGGCGCCCGCCTACGGGCAGGGGCTGGCCGAGGAGATCGTCGGCAAGGCCCTCGTGGGGCGGCGCGACAAGGTCGTGCTGGCGACGAAATGCGGGCTGGTGTGGCACACGACGAAGGGCAACCGTTTCTTCGACTACGACGGCCAGCCGGTGCATCGCTACCTTGGCAAGGACGCGATCATCCACGAGGTCGAACAGAGCCTGAAGCGGCTCAGGACCGACCACATCGACCATTACATCACCCATTGGCAGGACCCGACCACCCCGATCGAAGAGACGATGGAGGCGCTTGAGTCCCTGAAGGCGCAGGGCAAGATCCGCTCCATCGGTGCAAGCAACACCACGCCGGCGGATATCACGGCGTATCTCGCCGCGGGACAGCTCGACGCGGTGCAGGAAGAGTACAGCATGCTCAAGCGCGATCTCGAGCAATCGCTCCTTCCGCTCTGTCACGAGCACGGGGTTTCGGTGCTGAGCTACTCGTCGCTCGCGCTTGGGCTGCTCAGCGGCAAGGTCGGGCCGGACAGAGTCTTTTCCGGAGACGACCAGCGCCGGGACAATCCGCGCTTCTCGCAGGGCAACCGACGCAAGATCGCGGCCTTCATGGAGGAGATCGCGCCGATCGCCGAGGCGCATGATGCGACCCTGGCGCAGACGGTGATCGCCTGGACCGTGCAACAGCCCGGCATCACCTTCTCGCTGTGCGGTGCGCGTACCGCGGAACAGGCCCGCGAGAATGCGGCCGCGGGCCGCATGCGCCTGACGCCGGAGGACCTCACCGCTATCTCGACCGCCGGGGCGCGCCACCTCATCGACCTCGACGGCTGACCGCCCAACCCCCGCCGACCCATCCAGCGCCGGAGAATTTCTCCGGCGAACGGAGGAGGAATGCCTTTGGAACGACACGACAGTTTCGACAAGATCCGCGAGAACGCCATATTCGACGTGCTCGTCATCGGCGGCGGCATCAACGGGCTTGGCGTCTATCGCGAGCTTGCGCTGCAGGGCCTGCGGGTGTTGCTGGTGGAGCGGAACGACTTCTGCTCGGGGTGCAGCGCAGCCCCCTCGAGGATGATCCACGGCGGCCTGCGCTATCTCGAGAACGGCGAATTCGGGCTGGTGAAGGAGTCGCTCGCCGAGCGCGACGCCCTGCTGCGCAACGCGCCGCATCTCGTCGGGCCGCTGCCCACCACGATCCCCATCAGCTCGGTCTTTTCGGGCATGTTCAATGCGGCGGCGGGGTTCCTTGGCCATTCCGGAAAGCCCGCGCGGCGCGGTGCGCTTCCGGTGAAGATCGGACTGACGCTCTACGACCTGGTCACCCGCAGGCGTCGCGCCCTGCCCCCGCACCAGTTCCGGAACGGCCGGGCGACGCGTGACAAATGGCCGGCTCTCTCTCCGGAGGTGCGGTGCTCGGCCTCCTATCACGATGCTTGGATTTCCTATCCCGAACGCCTTGGGCTCGAGCTCGTGGACGACACCGCGCGGATGGCGCCGGAGTCGATTGCCCTGACCTATGCCGAAATCACCCGCGACGGGGATCAATTCATGCTCACCGATCGCGAAGCCGGAGAAACCCTGCCCGTCGCGGCGCGGCTGGTGGTCAATGCCGCCGGTGCCTGGCTCGACGAGGTGCGGCGGGACCTCGGGGACAGCGTGGGGAACGACGCCCCGATGGTGTCGGGCACGAAGGGATCGCATCTCATCCTCGACAATCCCGCGCTGCACGCGGCGCTCGGCGGTCACATGATCTTCTTCGAGAACTCCGACGGGCGGGTCTGCATCATCTTTCCCTACCTTGGCAAGGTGCTTGCCGGCTCCACCGACATCCGCGTCGAGACGCCGACGCGGACCGCCTGCACCGAGCCGGAGCGCCGGTATATCCTTGAGGCCGTCGGGCGGGTCTTTCCCGACCTCCCGATCGCGGAGCAGGACATCGTCTTCAGCTACAGCGGGATACGGCCCCTGCCCCAAAGCAACCACGCCTTCACCGGCCGCATCTCGCGCGGGCATTTTACCCACCGGATCGACGGCACGGTGCCGCAGATCTGCATGGTCGGGGGCAAGTGGACGACCTTCCGCGCCTTTGCCGAGCAGACGACCGACGTCGTGCTGGCCGAGCTTGGGCGCGTCCGCGTGGCGCACACCGGGACCTTGCCGATCGGCGGCGGGCGCGACTTTCCCGGCAGCGCCGCGCTCCGGCAGACGCTGATCCGACACTTCGGTGTTTCGGAAAAGCGCGCCGCGCGCATGGCCGAAACCTACGGAACCCGCGCGCAGGATGTTCTGGTGTTCTGCGCCGGCCGTGCCGACGACCGGCCGCTGGCAGGCGGCTGCACCCTGACCGCCGCCGAGATTGCCTGGATGACCGCGCATGAACGCGCCCTGCACCTGTCGGACGTCGTGCTACGGCGCAGCGATCTGGCGATCACCGGACAGATCAGCGCCGAGCTGATCGACCGCATCGCCGACGCGATGGGCCGGGCGCTCGACTGGTCGGCGCAGCAGCGCGCCGCCGAAGTCGCGGCGCTCGGGGAAGAGCTTCACCGCTACCACGGGGTCTCCCCGCAGGTGCTGGACCAGAGATCGACGCAAAGGAGAACCGAATGCGTGTTAGCAACAAGGCCCGCATGAACCGATTGTTCACGAATGGCGGGTGCCTCGACGTGGCGATAGATCACGGCGTGTGCAACGAGCCGAGCTTCATGACCGGCCTCGAGGACATGGCCGCAGTGATGGACACGCTGATCGGCGCGCGGCCAGACGCGATCCAATGCGCCTATGGCCAGGCGGATCTGCTGCAGAGCCGCCCGGAGAAGGACAAGCCCGCGCTGGTCATGCGGATCGACATGGGCAATCCCTACAACGACCAGCGGCATCGCGTGATGTGGTCGATGCTGCAGAATGCCGACGAGCCGATCATCGGCGCGCTCGAGATGGATGCCGCCGCCGTGGTGGTCAATCTGTTCATGCTGCCCGATGAACCCGAGCTGTTCCGTCAATGCATCGAGAATATCTCGCGCGTGCGCGCCGCCTGCCACAAGTACGGCATGCCGCTGATGATCGAGCCGCTGGTGATGCTGCCCAACGATGTGCGCGGCGGATACCAGGTGGATGGCGACGCGGAAAAGATCGTGACGCTTGTCCGGCTTGCCTCGGAAATGGGAGCCGACATCATCAAGGCCGACCCGACCGCCAATCCCGAGGATTTCCACCGGGTGGTCGAGGCCGCGCGGGTGCCGGTGCTCGTGCGCGGCGGCGGCAAGGAGGACCTGCGCCATGTGCTGGAGAAATCAGCCGCCCTCATGGCGCAAGGCGCCAAGGGCATGGTCTACGGCCGCAACATCTACCAGCATGCCAACCCGAAGGCCGTGGTCGCGGCGCTGATGGCAATGATCCATCAGGGTGCGGGCGGCGAAGAAGCATGGGACATCTACAACCGTGGCTGACAACAGGACATATCTGCTGGGGCTCGACGCCGGCAACACCGTGATCAAGGCCGTGCTCTTCGACCTGGAGGGCAGGCAGATCGCCATGCACGCGCTGGACGGACGGTCCGCGACACCGGCGCCGGGCCATGTCGAGCGCGACCTCGACGAACTTTGGGAAAATGCCTGCGTGGCGATCCGCACTTGCATCGAGCGCGCCGGCATAGATCCGTCGCAGATCGCGGCAATCGGCTGCGCAGGCCATGGCAACGGGCTCTATCTTCTGGATGGCTCGGGCGCGCCGCTCATCGGGATCCAGTCGCTGGACACCCGTGGGCAGCGCGTGGCGGCGCAGCTTGGCGACGCGTCGGGCGGTGCCCTGCACGCGATCTGCTTGCAGAAACCATGGTCCGCGCAGACCCCCACCCTCCTGGCCTGGGTCAAGCAGAACCTGCCCGAGCTCTACGCCGAGGCCGGAACGCTGCTCTTGTGCAAGGACTTCATCAACTTCCGGCTCACCGGCGAGTTGACCAGCGACACTTCGGACATGTCGGGATGCGGGCTGCTCCGGATGCCAGACTGCGCCCATGACGACACGCTTCTGGACCTCTACGGACTCTCGGACGCGCGGCGACTGCTGCCCCGCCTCGTCGACCCCAGCGAGATCGCCGGCCGGGTGAGCGCCGTGGCCGCCGCGCGGACGGGGCTCGCCGAGGGAACGCCGGTCATCGGCGGGTTCTTCGACGTGGTCTCAAGCGCCATGGGCTCGGGCGTGGTCGCCCCCGGCGAGGCTTCGATCATTGTCGGGACATGGAGCATCAACCAGGTGTTCTCGTCGGCCCCGGTGGTGAACGACAGCGTCTTCATGGTCGCTGGCTTCGGCCCCGAGCGTTTCGTTAACATCGAATCCAGCGCCACCTCCGCCGCCAATCTCGAATGGTACGTGAGGGAATTCGTCGAGCGGGGCGGGCATCACCCCGATCCGTTCGGCCACTGCAATGCCCGGGTCGCCGAGGTGGTGCCAGCCGAGGATGACCCGCTGTTTCACCCCTTCCTCTACGGATCGGGCGAGGGCGCGGAATTCCGTGCCGGCTTCTACGGTATCGCCGGATGGCACACGGAAGGGCATCTGCTGCGCGCGCTGATGGAAGGCGTCATGTTCGAGCATCGGCGGCATATCGAGACCCTAAAGCGCGCAGGCGTGTGTTTCGATCACGCGGCGCTTTCCGGTGGCGGCGCGCGCAGCCCGGTCTGGCCGCAGATGTTCGCGGACGGCATCCAGGTTCCGGTGCGCGTCGCGGAGGCCCAGGAGACCGGTGCGCTTGGTGCCGCCATCGGGGCGGGCGTCGGCGCGGGGCTTTTCGAGAACTACGAAAGCGGCATCGCGGCCATGACCCGGGTCAGTGCGAGTTATGAGCCGAACCCAGACTTGGCGGCGCATTACGATGCCCGTTACCTCCGCTATCTCGACCTGCGCGACGCCATGCGTCCGTTCTGGGCACGTGAGTGAGGGACCAGAGGCAGACATCATGACAAGGCCATAGCATCTTCGGGGCGGGAACCGCAGGCTGCGTTCTTGCCGACCGGCTGAGCGCCGATCCGAAGTGCCGCGTGCTCCTGCTCGAAGCGGCCGGGTCGGACAATTATCACTGGGTGCACATTGCCGTCGGGTACCTCTATTGCGTCGGCAATCCGCGCACCGACTGGATGATGACCACCGCCGCCGAGCCCGGTCTCAACGGCCGCCGCCTCGCCTACCCGCGCGGCACGCTTCTGGGGGGATGCAGTTCGGTCAACGGTCTGATCTGCATGCGCGGCCATGCCGCCGACTACGATCTCTGGCGGCAGCTCGGCAATCCGGGCTGGGCATCGGACGACGGGCTGCCCTATTTCATCAAGTCCCAGGACCACCACGCCGGGGCGAGCCCCCTGCACGGGGCGGCGGCGAATGGAAGGTGTCGCGGCAGAAGCTGGAGTGGGAAATCCTGCGCCCCGTGCAGGAAGGCGCGACGGAATTCGGCATCGAGCCCCGCGCCGATTTCCAAAATGGCAGCAATGAAGGCTTGGGCTTCTTCGAGGTGAACCAGCGCAATGGCATGCGCAGGAACACCGCTAAGGGATTCCTGAGGCTTCCGAACCTTCGCGTAATGACCTATGCGGAAACGCAGCAGGTGGTGATCGAGGGCGGCAGGTGACCGGCGTCCGTTTCCGCCACAAGGGGCGCGTGCATGAAGCGGGCGCGAAACCCGAAGCCCTCTTCGCCGCGGGGGCGATCAATTCACCCAAGCTGTTGGACTTTCGGGCATAGGCGATCCGGGTCTCCCGGGAGATCACGGGTTGGAGGTGCGCCATGCGCAGCCAGGGGTCGGCGCGAACCTGCAGGACCATTTGCAGATCCGCACCGTCTTCCGCGTCGGCAACACGGTGAGGCTGAACGAGGTGGCGAATTCGCTGCGCGCTAAGCTGCGCATCGCGACCGAATACGCGCTCAGGCGCAGCGGGCCGATGTCCATGGCGCCAAGCCAGTTCGGCATGTTCACCCGCTCCGACCCCTCGCTCGACATGCCCGACCTCGAGTATCACGTCCAACCGCTCGCCACCGACAAGCCGGGGGATCCACTGCACGACTTCCCGGCCATCACCGTCTCGGTCCGCAACCTGCGGCCGGAGAGCATCGGCTCGAGCCATACCATCAGCGCCGGGGCGGACCGGCGGCCTGTCATCCGCCTCAACTATCTCAGTGCCGAAGCGGACCGGCGCATCGCGCTGGCTTCCATCCGGCAGGCGCGGCAGATCATGAAGGCCCGCGCTATGGCCCCCTGTGCGCCGCAGGAGATCCTGCCGGGCCCGGCCGCCGAGAGCGATCAAGATCTGCTGGAGGCGGCGGGAAACATAGCAACACCCATCTTCCACCCGGCCGGCACCTGCCGGATGGGCAGCGACGCGGCGGCGGTTGTCGACCCCACGCTGCGCGTCAGGGAACTGCCGCGGCTGCAATGGCTTGAAGCTCCTTGAACACGGCATAGCGCTCCAGATGCTTCGCAACCGCGTCCGGGCTTGGAAGATTGATGCCGCCGCTGCGCGACATTGCCGTCATGGCGCCGGCGGCATCTTCGTAGCGCGCGCCCGCCAAGGCGCCGAGCATGGCGGCGCCAAGCAGGACAGGTTCCGCGGACTCCGGAGCAACCACGGGCTTGCCGGTGGTATCTGCAAGGATTTGGCGGATCACCGGATGCCGGCCCGCGCCGCCACTGATCGCGATGCGGGCGATCTCTGCGCCGGCGGCGCTTTGGGCCTCGATGATCTGGCGCAGCCCGTAGCCGAGGCCGCAGATCGTCGCGAGGTAGAGTGCCAGCAAGCTGTCGAGGTCGCGCTCCATGCCGATCCCCATGATCGTGGCGCGGCGGTGCGGATCGGCGTGAGGCGCGCGGTTGCCGAGCACCTCCGGCACCACGTGGACACCTTGGACGCGCTCGAGAACCTCCCGGTCATCGACATGATCCGCGAGCCAGGACGGCAGGCTCTGACCGGCCGCCGCTGCGAGCTCATGCCCCTCGGTCGCGTAGGGGTGATGGTCGATCAGCTGGTCGACGGCCGCGCCCGCCGCGGATTGCCCGCCTTCGTTGAGCCACATGCCGGGGATCATCGCCGAGTGGTACGGCCCCCAGACACCACGCACGAAAGCCGGCGTCTCCGTGGTGGTCATCGTGCAGGACGAGGTGCCGAAGACATAGGCGAGATCGCCCGTCGGATCGCCGCTCGTGCCGACGGTGCCGAGGCCTCCCGCATGTGCGTCGATCAACCCCGCGCCAACGGGTGTTCCCTCCGGCAGACCCATTTGCGCCGCCGCCTCCGCCGTGAGGCCTGTGCCGAGCGCGGTTCCCGCAGCGACGACGCGGCTGCCAATACGGGTGAAGCCGTCCTTGCCGAGGTCGCCGAGGCCGACTTTTTCAAAGTAGCTCGCGTCCCAGCCCCCTTCGTGACCCAGGTAGGTCCACTTGCAGGTGACCGTGCAGATCGAGCGAGACAGATCCCCCGACGCCTTCCACGTCAGGAAATCCGTGAGGTCCATGAACTGCCATGCGGCGGCATAGACCTCTGGCGCATGTTCCTTGAGCCAGAGCAGTTTGGGGGTCTCCATCTCGGGCGAAATGACGCCTCCGACGTAGTCGAGCACGGGATGGCCGAGGGCGTTGATCCGTGCCGCCTGTTCGGTGGCGCGATGATCCATCCAGACGATGATGTTCCTGTCCGCTTCAACGGGCAGCGGCACGCCTCCCTCCCCGAGGATCACCAGCGAGCAGGTGGCATCAACTCCGATGCCGCCGATGCTTGCCGGATCGACCCGGGCGGCCGCGACCGCCTCGCTCACGGCGGTGCAGACTGCAGACCAGATGTCGTCGGAGGATTGCTCCACGCGGTTGCCCGGGCCCTTCCAGAGCGCGACCTGCTGCGAGGCGGTGCCCTTCAACACCCCCTGCGCGTCGAAGACACCCGCCCTTGCCGAGCCCGTGCCCACGTCAATGCCGATCAGATGCATGTCAGAGGTCCACGCTGTTGGGCAGAATGACCATGTCACGGATCACCACGCCCTTGGGGCGGGTGAGCATGAAGACGACCGCCGCGGCCACTTCTTCCGGCTGCATCAGCGAGCCGTTCGCAAGCGCCTCTTCCATCTTTTCCTTCGGCCAGTCGTCGAGCAGCGCCGTGACCACCGGGCCGGGCAGGACCGCGCCCATCCGGATGCCATGCTGGGACACCTGGCGTCGCGTCGTGTGCAGAAAGGCCTGCACGGCGAATTTCGAGGCCGTGTAGATCGGTTCCCAGACGACCGGGACGACGCCTGCCACCGATGAGGTGAACAGGACGTCGCCCGACTTTCGCGCGATCATGCCAGGGAGGACGGCATTCACGCAGCGGAAGGCCGCATTGATGTTCAGGTTCAGCATCCGGTCCCAGGCATCCGGGTCGCCCTCGGCTGCGGGGCCGCCAACGTAGGCACCGGCGTTGGCGTGGAAGATGTCGAGCGGGCCGACGAGGTCCTCGATCCGCGGAACCATGGCCGAAACCGCGGGCCCGTCGAAAAGATCGAGCACGAGGGGATGGGCGTTCTCGCCCAGCTTGCTGCAGAGCCGGGAAAGTTTCTCGGAGTCGCGATCGATGAGCACGACCCTGGCGCCTTCCGCCAGAAGCGCCTTGGCGCAGGCGAGGCCGATGCCGCTGGCCGCGCCGGTGATCGCGGCCGCTTTGCCTTTCAGTTTCATGGTCTTGTCCTTATGCGCGGCCATGCGAGGCACGGGAGCGACGGGCGAGGCTGTCGACGATCACGGCAATCGCGAGGACGCCGCCGGTGATCATGTAGCGAAGGCTCGAGGAAAGGTTCAGCAGTGTGAGACCGTTGGAAATGGCCTGGATCACGATGATCCCGAGCAGCGCCGACCAGGCGGAGCCACGGCCGCCGAAGAGCGAGGTGCCCCCGATGACCGCCGCGGCGATCGCGTTCAGGTTCACGTCGCCCGTGCCGGCCTGTTGCGAGGCGGAGGCGAGGCGGGAGGCCGCGAAGACGCCCCCAAGAGCCGCCAGCGACGAACAGAGCATGAAGGCCGAAAGGCGGATCTTCTTCACCGGGATGCCAGAGCGGCGCGCGGCCTCCGCATTGCCACCCACGGCGAACATGGAGCGCCCCCACTGCGTGCGGCGCAGCGCATAGTCGAGCGCGACGACGAAGAGGGTGAAGACACCGAACATGTAGGGCACGCCGCGACCCTGCTCGAGATAGGCGACGCAGCCGATGAGAGCCACGGAGAGCACGCCGGCCTTCACCAGCAGCACCGACAGTCCCGGGCTGGAGAGGTTGGCGTCACGCCGGCGATTCATCGTCTTCAGCCCCGAAAAGACCATCAATACGCCCGGCAGGATCGCCGCGAGATAGGACAGCCACGCGGGCATGATGAGGATCTGGCCGAATTTCACCAGCGGCGAAGTATAGGGCAGGTTGATCGAGCCCGTGGCCCCCAGCAGGTAGAGTTGCAGGCCAAGCAATGCCAGCAGCCCTGAGAGCGTGGCGACAAAGGACGGCATCTCGAACTTATTGCGCAGAAAGCCATAGACGAAGCCCACGGCCGCACCTGCAAGGACCGCCCCGAGGATGGCGAGCATCATCGGCAGGCCCGAGTTCACCCAGAGAACACCGACCAACGCCGAGGACAGGCCGGACATCGAGCCGATCGAGAGGTCGATTTCGCCCAGCAGCAGCACGCAGACGACACCAAGCGAGATCAGGCCGATAGCGGCGGCGTCGAACAGCAGGTTCACGAGGTTGTTCGGCGCAAGAAACACCGGGTTCAGGGACGAGAACACCAGTGTGATCAGCAGCAGGCCGATGAAGACTGGCAGCATTCCGAGGTCGCCGGATCGGACGCGGTCGAAGAAGGCACGCAGCGCACCGGAGAGACCTTCGTCATGGCGGACGCGCGTATCGGCGCGGTCGAGTTGGGCGCCGCTCATGCGACTTCTCCTTGCTTGCGGGCCAGGCGGCGAGAGACCGAGTTTTCAGAGGCGCCGGTGATCGCGGCGACCAGTTCCTGATGAGAGGTTTCGGCGGTGAACACGCCGTTGTTCTGGCCGAGGCGCAGGACGACGATCCGGTCGGCAACGGCGCGCACATCCTCCATGTTGTGCGAAATGAGGATAACGCCATGCCCGCGCTCCCGGACGCGCTCGATGAGGTTCAGAACCTCGGCGGTCTGCGCGACGCCAAGCGCGGCGGTCGGCTCGTCCAGCATGATGATCTTGGGATCGAGCAGCAGCGAACGGGCAATGGCCACGGTCTGGCGCTGGCCGCCCGAGAGCGAGGCGATCGGCTCACGGACCGAAGGAATGCGGGCGGCAAGCTCCTGCAAAAGTGTCCAGGCGCGAACCTCCATTTCGACTTCATCCAACGCCCAACGGTTCAGCTCGTGACCCAGGAAGAGGTTGGCAACCACATCGAGGTTTTCGCACAGCGCCAGATCCTGGAAAACGGTGGCGATGCCAAGCGCGAGCGCGGTGCCGGGGCTGTCGAGACTGACGGGCGTGCCGCACCACTCGATGGTTCCGGAGGTCGGCTGGTGCACGCCCGCGAGCGTCTTGACCAGCGTCGACTTGCCTGCGCCGTTGTCGCCGACCAGGGCGACGACCTCGCCTGCATGCACATCCAGCTCGATGTCCTTGAGCGCGGTCACCGCGCCGAACTGCTTCGACACGCCGCGCAGTTTCAGGATCAGTTCACCCTGTTCCATGTTTTCTCCTCCCTGTTTTACCGGGGGCAACGTGCTGCCCCCGGCGATCTCCTGACCGGAGATTACTCGATGCCCAGCTCGGCGCAGGGGTCGGCGTATTCGCCGGTGCAGACCTCGGAAGCGGTCTGGATTCCCTTGTCGAAAATCTCGGACTTGATGTTCTCCTGCGTTACGACCGCCGGGACGAACAGCTGCGAGGGCGTGTCGTAGAGCGTTGTGGTGGCCTCCGGCTCTTCGCCGTTGACAAGCTTCATCGCCACTTCTGCCGCTGCCTCAGCGACGATCTCCGAGGGCTTGGAGATCGTGTTGTACTGGTCGCCCGCGATGATGAGCTGCAGCGCTGCGATGGTGGCGTCATTGCCGGTCACAGGCGGCAGCGGATCGACGCCGGCCGCTTTCATCGCCGCGATCGCGCCGCCAGCAGTGCCATCGTTGGCGGCCACGATGCCCTTGATTTCAGGGCCGAAGCGGGTGATCTGGCCGGCCGCCCACTCCTGCGCCTTCGGCGGGGCCCAGTCCGGGGTGTCGAATTCGGAAAGCGTCTTGTAGGCGGAATTGTCGAGCGCGGAGTCGATGCCATCGCGGATCAGCCCGGCAGCGGCGTCGGTGGGCGAGCCGTTGATCTGCAGCACGCCTTCGCCCTCGGCGACGCCCGACGCCTTGAGGTGGTCGACCAGGGATTGCGCAATGGCCCGACCGATGCCCTCGTTGTCGAAGGACACGTAGAAATCCGCCGGCACATCGGGGATCGGCCGGTCATAGGCCACGACCTTGACGTCTTGGGAGTGCGCGATCTGCACCAGTGCCGCTGCGGCGGAACTGTCGACCGGATCGAGCACGACGACTTTCGCGCCCTGGGCGATCACCGAGTTGAACTGCTGCTGCTGCAGGGCCACGTCGGCGTTGGCATTCTGGTAGATCACCGTGCAGTCGGGGCAGAGCTTGTCCATGGCGGCCTTGAAGCCGGGATAGTCGTGCTGTTCGTAACGGGTGGATGCCTGATCGGGCATCAGAAAGGCGACGGTCGCCTCTGCATGCGCCATGGTCGCGGATGCGATCGCCAGCGCGGATGCGGCGAGAAAACGGGTCTGGGTCATGTTACTCCTCCTGTCATGTCAGACCGGCCCTGCGGGCAGCGCACAAGAAGGGAGTCCTCCGGACAAGCGGCCCGGCAGCACCCAGAACAAGTTCCTCCTCCCAGCGCGCCATCTTTGGACGCTCTATCGGACGAGCATGATATTATTGCGATGCTCAACCGATAGAGCATAATTGCTCTCGACCTTCGATCCTGTCAAGATCGCTGAATGAACACTCTTTGCGAGAGGCACTCTCATGACGGCCGGTGACGGAATTTCCTCAAAGCGGACAACGATCTACGATTTGGCCAGGATCGTCGGCACCTCTCCTACCGCCGTCTCCTCCGTGCTCAACGGATCATGGAAGAAGCGCAGAATCAGCCAGAAGCTCGCCGATCGCGTGCTGAGCGCTGCCGAGGAAAATGGCTACGCGCTCAACATCCAGGCCAGTGTCTTGCGCCGCGAGAAATCCAACATCGTCGGCATGATCATCCCGAAATACGACAACCGCTTCTTCGGCGCGATCGCGGAGCGCTTCGAGGAGGCCGCACGCGCCGAAGGTCTCTTTCCCGTCATCACCTGCACGCAGCGCGACCCCGATCTTGAGGTCGAGGCGGCGCGCGGTCTGCTATCCTACCAGGTCGATTGCCTGGTGGCCTGTGGCGCAACAAATCCTGACCATATCGCCGAGCTTTGCGCTGCCAATGGGGTCGCGACGATCAACCTCGATCTGCCGGGCGGCCGCGCGCCGTCGATCATTTCCGACAGCTACTCTGGTGCCCTGGATCTCACGAACGTCATCCTCGACGCTTGCGAGCGAGACCTGGGGTCCAGGGCGCCGCTGGTCTTCATCGGTGGCCGCCTCGATGATCACAACACCAAGGAACGGCGGCGCGGCTTCCTCGACGCCCACGCAGCGCGCGGGATCGAGGTACCCGAAGGCAACGTCCTGATGCCGGGCTACGCCCCCGAGAAGGCGCGCGCGGTCTTGGAAAGGATGCCAGCGCGCGCCCGGGGTATCTTCGTGAATTCGACCATCACCCTCGAAGGCGTGGTGCAATGGATGCAGTCGCTGCCGCCGGCCGAGGCCGCCGGAATGCGCTACGGCAGCTTCGACTACGATCCTTTCGGCGCTTTGCTGCCGCAGAATGTCGGCATGGTCGAGCAGGATGTTCCGAGCCTCATCGCGGCATTGGTGGCGCGGATGGGTGACCTCGCCAATGCGCCGATCGACGTGACAAAAGTGCCCTGCATTCTCCGTCTGCCGCACACTTAATCGCAGCAACGTCCAAGGCGGGTTTGAAGCGGCGCAAAGCCTCCTCGAAAGATACCCGTTGGCACACTACCGTAAGCGGATCGATCAAGACGGCTGAACAACATGGCAAACCAAGGCTGACCGCGTCTGGCCTTGGCTGCGTTCATGGGCGTCGGCGCGGACGATGGACAGTCCCGGACCAACGCTGCCCTGCGCAGCACCGCGTGCCGCATCGATGCGGTAGAAAGGTCGGAATACCTCATCGAGCAGATGGTCCGGGATGCCGGGGCCGGGGGCGCGGATGATGACGTGGACCATGTCTCGCGTCTTGCGGAAATCGACCTCCGCGCTGCCCCCGTATTTCACGGCATTCTCCAGCAGATTGCGCGGCGCATAAGGAAAATCCACTTTCTCACACCCGAATTTGGAACTCTGGATCGGGCAAGTAACGGGATCAGCCCCGATGGGGGGTCAGGTCACCGCGACGACCGAATAGTCGGGCGAGCCCTCCCAGACGAGGTCCCAGGACGCCCCCGGGCGGACGTTCTGTATGGCGCGGGGCTCGAAGCACACGAGGCAATTGCCCCCCGGCACGGGCGCGCGAACCGAGGGGTAGATCAGCCCCCGCGAGCCTTCGCGCCGCAGGTGCTGGGCGAGGCTCTGGCCCTCGGGGTATCCGATCTCCGGTTCGGGGCGCAGCGCAGGATGGCCCGGATCGTCGGTGATGTCATCGAAGGTGCCGATGAAATCCGCCAGCATCTCGACGTAGCGGGCGCTGTCCTCGAAACAGCCGATGTAGCCGAGTTCCCGTGTCCGGTGCCACGCGACCTCGCTGACCGAGACCATGACGTCCCAAGCGCAGTACCAGGCCCCGCGCTCCTCGGAGTTGAAGCGATTGCCACCCGCCCGCGTATAGGTGAAGGCCGCGTTGACATGGGTCTCTCCATAGATGCGCAGGTCGTGGCTGCGGCGGCGCCAGGCAAGCTCGCGCGGGTCGATATGCGGGTTCCTGCCCCGCTCGGCCTGAAGGCGGCCGCTGGTCAGCCCCTCAATCTCGGCGAGGATCTCGAGTTCGTCGTCGCTGTCCACGAGGCCGCGCAGCGCGGGCGGCTTGTGGTAGGTGGCGGGCAGGAGGCGCACGAGGCCGCGATCCGAGATCTCGGTCTGTTTCACGCGCCACCCCGCAGCGCGTCGAGGTAGGTGCGGATCGCGAGGATCTGCGGCAAGCCGCCCTCGACTGCGGCATCGATCGGCCGGCTGCCGCCGAAGAGCGGGCCGGCGTTCGGCCGGGTGAACCAGCTCCGCGCGAGCGGATCCGAGAAATAGAGTTCGAGGGACTTGTAGATGCCGATCACCGCGCTGAGCCGCAGCAGCTGGTCCTTGGTCAGCTCGCCTGCGAAATCGGGTTTCCGGGCGCGCTTCCAGGTGCTTTCCGACATGTCCGCAAGGCCCGCCGCCTCCTTCACGCTCAGCGCCCAGGCATCGGCGATGCGCGCGTAGGCCTTGAGGGCGACGGCGTTGATCTGTGCAGGTTCCCGGGTCTTGGCGATGACGTGCATCTCGATCTCCTTTGGTTCGAATATAGTCCATATGAACCTATAGTAAAGATCATATGAACTGACAGCATGGTTTCAACAGATGTCAGCGCGCGTGTCCTCCTGGACTGGGAATAGCTTCGACGGCTCGGAGCGTTCTAGGATCACGCGGACGCGAGTCTTCACCTTGGGAGTGGGCACCGAGCTGGCAAACCGTGAATTCGCGTACGGCGAGCCTTCACCTGTTGCCATCCTCACCGAGGCGTAGTTCATGGGGCCTACTAGGACCCACAGGAAGGGCGGATGCCTTGACCACCACCACGCCCGCCCGCACTTACCTTGTCGTCCTGACCGCGCTCGGCGCGACGCATCTTCTGAACGACCTGATGCAGTCGCTGATCCCGGCGGCCTATCCGATCCTGAAAGAGGCTTACGGCCTCGACTTCGTGCAGATCGGGCTGATCACGATGACCTTCCAGATCGCCGGATCATTGCTTCAGCCGGTCATGGGGATGGTGACGGACCGGTATCCCGCGCCCTATTCGCCGGTCGTCGGCATGGCCTTCACCCTGTCGGGGCTGATCTGCCTCGCTTTCGCGGGAAGCTATGGCGGCATCCTTGTAGCGGTCGCGCTGATCGGCATCGGCTCCTCGATCTTTCACCCGGAGGCGACCCGGACGGCACGCTATGCCGCGGGCGACCGGCAGGGGCTGGCGCAGGGGATCTTTCAGGTTGGAGGTCAGGCGGGCGGCGCGCTCGGGCCGGTCCTTGCCGCGCTGATCATCGTGCCTTGGGGGCAGCCGAGCCTCGCTTGGTTTGCGGTGCTCGCGCTGCTCGCGATGCTGATCCTGACCTGGATCGGCAGCCAGCAGCACCGGATCCGGGCAGAGTTCACCCACCGTTCTGCCCGCAGGCTGGCCGAAGCCCCCGCATCGAAGCGGAGTGCCGCGACGGTCGCTTTGGGATTGATCGTCCTCACCTTCCTGATGTTCACCAAGAACACTTATGGCGAGAGCTTCCGGTCCTTCTACACCTTCTACCTCATCGAGAAGTTCGGCCTGTCGATTCCCGCCTCGCAGATGATGCTGTTCCTCTTCCTCATGGCCGCCGCCGTGGGCGTGCTGATCGGCGGCATCGTCGGCGATGCAATCGGACGGCGACAGATCATCTGGATCTCGGTGCTGGGGCCGCTGCCTCTGACCCTGATCCTGCCTTACGCCGACCTGTTTTGGACCGGAGTGCTGACGATCGCGATCAACCTGATCATGGCCAGCGCCTTTGCCTCGATCCTGATCTACGCGATGGACCTGCTGCCGAACCGCATCGGGCTGATCGGAGGACTCTTCTACGGCCTGAACTTCGGCCTCGGAGGGATCGCGGCAGCGCTGCTCGGCATCCTGGCGGACAGCTACGGGGTCGAGGCGGTCTATAGGCTTTGTGCCTTCCTGCCGCTGGCGGGACTTGCCGTTTGGTTCCTACCGCCGATTGAGGAACGGCGCGTTCGGTAGGATGGAGCGAATGGCTGTCGAGGGTCCGGCGCGCCTGTACGGGCATTTCCGGGATTTCGTTCCAAACGAGCCATCCAGCCAATGTTGCCCAGATCAGAGCCGTATAGTCGAGAGGCGCAACGACAACCGCGGGCGTCATTCGGAAGGCCTGGGTGATCAGCGTTATCCCAGCCGTCCCAAAAAATGCGATAACAACGAACTTCCACAGGTCACTCAGCGGTAGGCTGCAGAACGCCTGCCGAAGTCTTCGAGTCTCAGCTCGTGGATATCCGGAACCGATTGACGCAAAACAGGAAATCAGACTTTGCGCTTCGGCGTGAGTTCACAGCGAACCTCAGCCTCAGTGTGCGGGCCAGCGCGTTCGGTGACGCCAAGAGGGCCAACGCGCTCCTCGACCGGCTGACGCTTCGCAGCCATATGCTCGAAACACGAAACGGCTGTCTCCATTTCGGGGGCAACGCGGCCGCAGCAGCGCGAAAACGAGGGGGGACGCATATCCTGACCCAAACATGCGCCGCGCGGCACAATGTAAGGTCGTCCCTCCCCGGCGGCCCCCCCGGTGCCGTGATGGGTCAAAATCAACACTCAAGACCTCGGCAAGTCTTCGCCTATGACTTTTTGGCTCCACTTCGGTCAGGTATGGCCTCAGTTTGAGGCAAGGTGCGGTGTTACAGTGACCCAGCATTGGAGCAGGAAGGAGGCACGTTTGCCCATTCGGCTTGCGCGCGTTTTGGTGCCGGGCCTACTGGCGATCATGCTTGCCGCCTGCGGGAGCTTCCCTCTGACCTACACGGAGTTCCAGGCGCGACTTGACGGGGCGCCTTACGTACAGCAGCCGCTGTCGAGCGCATGGATCCGGGTCCCCGAGGCCCAACTCGTTCTGGAACGCAGATTTCGTTTCGTGACCGAGCAGCGCATCCTGCTGCCCAACCGCACGGCCCTGCGGGGCGAGAATTTCATCCTTCTTCACTCGGAAGCGTCGCCGCTTTCCGTCGGAGGAAGGTTCCGTCCGACCGAATTGCTGGCCTCTGCCGAAGGCACGCCCTACCCGTTCGAACGGTTCGAGGACCTCGCGTTCAGAACCACCACCGATGCTCTTGGCATCCTGAGTTGGGCGAGTTGGAGCAACCATGCGGGGCTCAACTGCGTCCTCGCCTTCCGCCGCCTTGATGCGACCGCGCGCACCCTGTTGTCGGGCACCGCGGCAATGGACATGATGCTGCGCAATTGCATCCACGGCAGCGAAGAGGCGGCACTGGCACCGATCGGGCCGGAGGCCGTCGGCTTTGCCGCGATCACCACCGAGCCCGCCGCCGCGCCTCAAATGCTCTCACCTCTGGCGGGTCCCCTCCCATGAAATCGTCATCAAGCGCACAATCCGCCACCTCGCTCTTGCTGTTCGGGGTCTGGACGGTCCTCGCCGTCCCTCTCCTCTTCCTCGCGTCGGTGCCGATCTCCGTCAGCACGCAGGGCCTTTTGGCATTGGTGGCCTGTGTGCTCATCTATGGTCTCAAGCCGTTCGTGGGAACGCGGATTTCGGTCCGCTTCGTCGTGATGTCGATCGCCGGGGTCTTTGTGCTGCGCTACTGGCTGTGGCGTGCCTTCGAGACGCTGCCATCGCTGGATGACCCGGTCTCGCTGATCGCCGCGCTGGTGCTCTTCGGGGCCGAAACCTTCACCGTCGGCCTGTTCTTTCTCACCGCGCTGATCACTGCCGACCCGGTCACCCATCCGCGGCCGGAGCCGATCAGGCTGAGCGATGTTCCGACCGTCGACATCCTCGTGCCGAGCTACGACGAGAGCCCCGAGCTTCTGGCGGTCACGCTGGCGGCGGCCAAGCGGGTGAACTACCCCGAAGACCGAAAGACCGTCGTGCTCTGCGACGATGGCGGCACCGACCAGCGCTGCACCCATTCCGACCCTGCCATTTCCGAGCGGGCGCTGGCGCGCCGGGCGAGGCTTCAGGCGCTCTGCGATGAGCTTGGCGTGGTCTACACCACGCGCGCCCGGAACGAGCACGCAAAGGCCGGCAATCTCAACGCGGCCTTGCAGAAGGTCAGCGGGGAGCTGGTTCTCATCCTCGATGCCGACCACGTGCCCACGCCGGACTTCCTGGCCCGGACCGTGGGATATTTCGCCGAACGGCCACGGCTTTTCCTTGTGCAGACCCCCCACTTCTTCACCAACCGCGACCCGATCGAGCGCAACCTCGCGCTGCCCGAGAACTGCCCGTCCGAAAACGAGATGTTCTATTCCGAGATCCACCGCGGGCTCGACCGGCTGGGCGGGGCGTTCTTCTGCGGATCGGCGGCGCTGCTGCGCCGCAAGGCGCTCGACGAGGTCGGCGGCATCTCGGGCGAGACCATCACCGAAGACGCGGAAACCGCGCTCGACATCCATGCGCGCGGCTGGGAGAGCCTGTACCTCGACCACGCCATGATCGCCGGGCTGCAGCCCGAGACCTTTGCCTCTTTCATTCAGCAGCGCGGCCGTTGGGCGACTGGCATGCTTCAGATGCTGATCCTCAAGAACCCCATTTTCCGCAGCGGCCTCACCATGGCGCAGCGGCTTTGCTATCTCAACTCGATGAGCTTCTGGCTGTTTCCGCTGATCCGCACGATCTTCCTGCTCAGCCCCCTGCTCTATCTCTTCTTTGGTCTCGAGATCTTCGTCGTCGATCCCGAGGAGGTCTTCGTTTACATCCTGCCCTACCTGCTGATCGGCTTCATGGTGCAGAACGCGCTTTTCTCCGAGGTACGCTGGCCGCAGATCTCGGAAGTCTACGAGATCGCGCAGACCCCCTATATCCTCAAGGCGCTGGTCGAAACCGTGCTGCGCCCGCGTGGCGCCTCGTTCAAGGTGACCGCAAAGGACGGCAGTCTCGAACACGCCTTCCTGTCGCCCATCTACCGGCCGCTCACGCTGCTCGTCGCACTGCTGCTCGCGGGCCTCGCCGCCGGGGCCTACCGCTGGTACGCCTTCCCCGGGGACCGGTCGGTCGTGCAGATCGTCGGCGCTTGGGCGCTCTACAATTTCGTGCTGGCGGCCTATGCCCTGCGCGCCGTCTTCGAGCGCCCCCGCCGCCTGATCCGCCCGCGCACCGCGGTGTCGACCCCCGGGCAGATCACCCTGCTCGCGCCGACCTCCGAGGCCGACCGCGAGGCGCAGGACGTCACGATCCTGTCCGCCAGCCCCGAGAGGTTCCAGTTGCAGCTCAAGGACGGCACGCAAGAAGCCTGGACCGCCGAACATCCCGGAGCGACAGTCGCGCTTGTCCCCACCCTGCCCAAGGCACCCGACCTCGAAACCGCTCTGCCGATGACCATCTCCGAGGTGCGCTCGGGAGTGGAGGGCACCGTGATCGAGCTCAGCGTCGCGCCCGAGCACATGGTTCAGGCCGCGCAGCTGACCGCGCATGTCGTTTACGGTGATAGCCGCAGGTGGCAGTTCTTCCGCAAGTTCCATTCGCAGAGCAGCACGCTGGTTGCGGGGCTGCTCTACGTTCTGGCCAAGAGCGCGATCTCGATTCCGCAGTCCATCTTCGACTTTGCCCGCGAGCTGACCCTGCGCAGCGGCCGGCCAGAGGCGGATGACACCCTGTTCGAGGATGCCTTCACCGGCGCCACGAAGGGGACCCAGCCAAATCCTGTCCTGGTTGCCGAGACAAATGTCCCCCAGGCCAGTATCCCGCAGGCCGACGGCTACCTCAGGATCGAGGATTGAGCCCATGCACACGATCAAACCCCTGATCCTGGCGCTCCTCCCCGCGCTCGCGCTGCAGACCTCGTGGAGCGCCGCACAACAAATCGAAATCGAGGATTTTCCGCCGGCCTCGGAACCGCGCGTCGCGCCTGCCGAGCCCAAGCCCGAAACGCGGGTCCTGCCCTCGGAGCGGCAATGGTCCGTGCCCGACGTACAGCCCTCGTCAGAGGGGGCGCAGGAGAGCGACGTGCTCTTGCCGCTGCGCCCGCGCAGCCCGCAGGGGGGAGAGACCGCCGGCCACCGCCTGCAGGGCGAATATCCCGAAGAAGATTTCTGGCTCTTTCTGCCCCGCGCGATCGACGGGGCCTCTCTCGCGATTACCACGCTGAGCTCGATCAACCTTCTTCCGGATCGCTCGCATGCCACGGTCCTCGTCAACGGCACCAAGATCGGCAGCGTCGTGCTCGAGAATTTCTCCGCAGCCGGCACCATGTTGCTTCCGGTGCCGGATGGGCTGTTGACCGCGGGCCGCAACCTGGTGGAGGTCCGCCTCGAGCAGGTTCACCGCGTGTTCTGCGGCCCGGACGCTTCATTTGGGCTCTGGACCGACATCATCGCGTATCAGAGCGGGATCACGGTGCCGCGCACGGAGCTTGGTCTCGACCCGCTGAGCTTCATCGCCGCCACTTCCGCACAACTCGCGCAGGGAAAGACCTTCTCGCTCGCGAGTGACAGCTACGCACAGGTGTTGAACGCTTCACCCCACGTCGCGCGCATCGAAAGCCTGTACGAAGGCCTGCCGCCCGAGATCACGGTCGACGATTACTACAGGGTCACGGAGCAAAGCCCTCAACTCGCCCGTGTCACCGCGCTTCCCGAGCAATACTCCGTTCCCGACCTGCCGCGGTTTCAGCGCGGCGGAGACGGCGCCATCGTCCTGCTCACCAACAATGGGCAGGCGCAAGCATCCGAGGCGCTGCTGGCACGCGCGCTCGGCCCGATGCCAGCGGGCACATCGGTGCCGGAGGTCGTCCCCGGAAAAAGACAGCCGCTGTCCGAACTCGGGGTGAGCACGCTCGAGGGTCGCGGGCACTACATCCGCCAGGCGGTCCCGTTCCGCCTGCCGTGGGACTGGCTGGTTCTGGCGTCGCAGCGCGCGCAACTGCGCCTTGACTACGCGTTCGTCAGGGATTTGCCGAAAGGCGCGCTGCTGCTGGTGAAGATCAACGACGAGACCATCCGACTGCTGCCACTGGACGATGTGAATCAGGCCGGGCGCCGCCTCGATCCGCTGCTTATCCCCTTCGCGGCAAACCAGCTGCAGCCGGGCGTGAACGAGGTGTCCTTCGAGGCGCTCGTCCCGGGTGAGCCGGCGGATGCCGCCTGCGCGCCGCAGCCCGCCCCTGTCTTCCAGATCTTCGACACGACCAGCCTGACGGTCCCGGAGAGCCCGCGCATGGTGCTGCCGCGCATCGACCGGAGCCTGGCCTCGCTCGATGTCTCCCGCATCTCGATGAGCGAAGCGGCGCAGCGGACGCTGCCGCTCGGGATGCTCGCCCAGATTTCGTCGATCTACGTCTCGGATGAGACGGCCGCCGCTGTCGAGCAGGGTCAACCTCCACGCACCGGTTCGATCAAGATCGGCATCCCTGCCGATCTTTCGATGATCCCCGGCGACATCGTCAGCAAGAACGTGGCCGAGCTCGAAGAGGTCCTGCTCTCGCCGCCCACCACCACGGGACAGGTCGTCGATCCCTGGGCGAAGGTTGACTCGCGCGGCTGGTGGACGCTCTTTCTCGACCGGCACAAGGCCACCGACAGCCTGCGGGAATTGCGGGGCAAGATCATATCGCTCTGGCGCGGCCCGGAGTCCGATCTCGACAGCTGGCTGCTCGGCCGCTCCGCCGAGGCCATGCTCGTTCAGCCCAGCATGGAGACACCCGAGGATCTCTGGTTGATTGTCCGTCCCAACACCGATTACGAGCGCCTCGTTGCCTCGCTGGTCGACATGCACCAAAAGTCCGAAGGCCCCAAGGGACAGGTCTCGCTGTTCGGATTCGACGGCACCTGGCAGGTCTGGAGATCGGCCAGCCGCCCGCTCAGCCTGCAGGAACCTCTCACCATCTCGAACGCACGCGCAGTTGTCGGCAACTATGTAACACTTTCGCCGGGAAGGTACATTGCCCCCCTTTTCCTGCTCGCCATAGGATGCGCACTGTCTGCGATGGGGCTCCTGGTCGCGAGCCGACGGAGAAAGAAATGAACCGGCGCAGTTTGCTTTCGGGAATGGCGGCTCTGGCTGGCCTGATTGGCACCGGCGCGGCAACCTCGGCCCAGACGCTCGGGCTGGAAGCCAACCTGCAGGACGTCTGGCTCGCCTGGCGCACTGCAAATCTCGATGCAACCGGACGGGTCATCGACCAATTCCAGCGCAATTCCAGCCATTCCGAAGGACAGGGCTACGGCCTGCTGCTTGCCGCGACATTGGGCGACCAGCGCGCCTTCGAACGCATGGAGACCTGGACGCGTCTGAACCTTGCCATCCGTTCCGACAACCTGATGGCCTGGCGCTGGTTCCCGGACGAGCCGGTCAAGGTGCCGGATCTCAACAACGCCAGCGATGGGGATCTCTTCCGGGCCTGGGCTCTGCTGCGCGCGGCGCGGCGCTTCAACATCCCCGACTACCGCCAAAGCGCCAAGCTCATCGTCTCGGACATCGTCGCCTCCTGCATCGCGCGGCACCCCGGCGGTGACGACCATGATCCGCTGCTCATCCCCGGCGCCGAAGGCTTCAGGACCGACGCGGGGTTCATCTACAATCCCTGCTACGCGATGCCGCTCGCGATGACCGAACTGGCCACCGAGTTCGATGCCCCGATCCTCGCGCAGGCCGCCCGCGGGTCCGTCGAATTGGCAAGGACGCTCGCACAGGACGGTGTCGTTCCAGACTGGGTAGAGGTGACCCCAAGCGGGGTCCGCGCCGCCGAGGGCTATTCGTTCGATGCCGGCTACGAAGCCATGCGTCTGCCGCTCTACCTGATCTGGTCCGGGCTGAAAGACCACCCGGCGGTGCTGCGCTACGCCGAGGCACAGGAGCGGCTCGCCGCGGGCGTTGTCGCCACGGTCATCGACCGAGAGACCGGCCGCGCGCTTTCCACCAGCAACGACCCCGGCTACAGGGCGATCTCCGCGCTCGCCGCTTGCACGGTGCGCCAGAGCGTGGGCTCGCAGATCCCGCCCTTCTCGAGCAGTTCGCCCTACTATCCGGGCACGCTGCAGCTCTTTACGATGATCGCCCAGATCGAAGCTTCGCCGATGTGTATCCCGATATGACCCTGCTTAGACACATGGGACTCCCGCTCGCGGTTGCGTGTTGCCTGGTCGGCGGAGCCGCCCTGGCGCAAACGCCGAGCGACGCGGACCTCCAGGCGCTGCGTTTCTACATGTCCGAGAGCAACCAGCAGGCGGTCAATTCAGAGATCCGGCGGCTGCAGTTGCAATACCCCGATTGGGTCGTGCCGGACGATCTTGGCCAGATCGAACGCAGCGTGCCCGGCGAGATGATCGACCGCATCTATCGCCAGGTCGACGCCGGGCAGTTCGAAGGCGCCCGCGGCACGATCGCCGAGATCAGCCGCGAATATCCCAATTGGGCGCCCTCCGCGGACCTGCTAGAGACCCTCGCGCTTTCCGAGGCACAGGCCAGCTTTGACGAAGCCGTGTCGGGGAACAATGCCGACGTCGCGATCCGCGTTGCCCGCGCCAATCCCGCCCTCTTGCGCTGCGAGCGGGTCAACAACGCCTGGCTGCTGGCCGAGCAATACCAGTCGATTGGCGACGTGACCGCCGCGCTCGGGGTGTACACCGGGATCGCGCGCAGTTGCACCGATCCCGACGCCCTGGTGGCCACACTCGAGAAATCGGCGGATGTCGCCACACTCGACCAGCTTGCACGACTTGCCGATCTTGCGCGCAGCCAGTCCCCGGCCACGGCGGACCGGCTGACCTCGGTCGAAGACCGGCTTCGTGCCGGAATGCTGGCGCAGGGACAGATCGCGCCCGCGACGTCTCCCCTTGATCCCCTGAGCACCGTGGAAATCGGCCCTGCGACAGGCTCCTCACCTGCAGTCAGCCTGCGCCCCGTCGGCCGGCCTCAGCGTGCGGCCAGCCTGCAAAGACCGGCAAGCAGCGCCCAGACCACCACGGCTCCCGCGTCGCTCTCGGGCGCTCGAAGCGCCGCGCAACGCGGCGACTGGGCAAGCTGCCTCGCCGAGTCCGCCAGCGCGCGTGACGCGGAGACCGTCGCGCAGCGCGGATGGTGCGCCCTCAATGCGGACCGTCCCATGCAGGCGCTCGCGGATTTCAAGGCTGCCGCCAGCAGCGCGCGGAGCCCCCAGACCCGTCGCGATGCCAGCTATGGTCAGGCGCTCGTCATGCTGCGGCTCAACATGGTGGATGAGGCCGCGGCCGTCGCCGCCGGCACGCATTTCACCGCCGAGCAACGGCTCGAGATCGAAAGCCAGATCCTCGATAAGCGCGGGGTCGCCGCCTACAACCGCCGGGACTTTAGGCGTGCCATCGCCTATTTTGACGAGCTCGAACGCGTCACGGGCGTGGTGCGCCGCGATCTCGCGCTCCTGCGGGGCTATGCCTACCTGAACTCCGGGCAGAAAGCGCAGGCCCGGATCGAATTCCAAAGGCTCCACGACCAGATGGCCACGCCCGCCTCGCGCCGTGCGCTCTCCGACGCGCTGCGCTGATCCACAGGCCGAGACTTACCCTCAGCTTGGCGGACCTATCCGATCGGATAGGCCGGGACACGCCGTTCGGACTACCCCTGCCCCCCAACGCGCCAAGACCTAACCTGCCGTGGGACTGCCGTTCCTCCGCAACCGCGGCTATCTAGTTAACCCAAGATTAAAGACTGCAAATTTGCAGCGTGAGTTGAGAATTGGTTGAGAGGGACGCGTGACATGAGCAAATTCGAAATCGAGCACGAGTCCCAGAAGAAAACCCGCCGCTGGCTCCGCGCCCAGGCATTCGAGCTGATCATCGGCGCCGTGATCCTGCTGTGTGTCGTCAACTACGTCGCCGCCTAGGTCTCGATCCCTCGCAGGAGCGGCGCCCTGTCCTGTTGCCCGCTCCAAGACATGGCCGGGTCCCGCCCCGTCAGGGAAAGCTATAGGACACACCGAAGCTGATCACCTCATCCTCGAAGAAGTTCACTGTCGACCAGGTCCGACTATAGGCCGCCGTCAGGACCAGCCTGCCATCGATGGCGAGCAACCCCGTCACGCCGAGGCTGTCATCGCGTCGATCCTCGCCCAGGAATAGCGTCTTCGGCGAGCGCGAGAGCGACAGGCCAAGCCCGACCACCTGACCCGCCGCCGGCCAGCGTATCTCGCCTGCCGCGGTCAACAGCGCGCCGGTCTCGTTCCCGGTCGGTGCGCCATATTCGAACGAGAGCCGCGTCGCCGAGCCGGCCCAGACCGACTCGAGCCCGACCTCCGCGAGGCTGCGCAGCCGATCTTCGTCGCTCCGCCGGGACAGCGACAGCCCGACCTCATGGCGGCTCGCGCTGCGCTCGAAAAGTGTGCTGACGCTGACGGTTGCCTCATCCCGCGTGATGTCCTGCAGGTCGCGGTGATCCTCGTAATGGTTCAGGCACAGATCGACGAAATGCCAGTCGGTCAGATGGTTGCGCGAGCAAAGAGCGAGTCTCGCGCGGGTCCTGCCCAGGTCGGGGCCCGGCGCATAGAGACCGCCGAGTTGCGCCTGTAGCTGCAGGTACCGCCCGCTGTCCCAGCCATAGCGCAGGAGCCCGTCGTAGGTGGCGCCGACCGCCAGCCCGCCCCGCGCCACCAGATCGTCGCGCAAATCAAAGGTCAGCCCGCGGAATTCCAGACTCTCCTGAGGTGAGCCGCCATTCATGTTCGGCACGTAGCTGAGCTGCGGATAAAGCGCCTGGTCGGCGGCGAGCCGTTGCCAGCCGGTCTCATCCATGTAGAAGCCTTGCCGTCGCAGCAGCTGTTTGAGGTCGAGCGCGGTCCCGAGGTCGGGTCCACCCGCTGCGAGCCCACGCGCCAAGGCATAGGTCCGCAGCCTCTCGGAGGTCACCAACTGCGTCAGATCGCGGAGCGAGGGGTTCGTCGCTTGTGCCCCAGCCGTCTGCGGTGCAAGAGCGAGAACGCCCAGAAGTAGCGCCGCGAACCGGCGCTTAATCCTCATAGTTGAGCTGGCTGCCCCAGAAGACGCCGTCCGCCTGGAAGCGATCGCTGTCGCCCCCCACGGTGAACAGGCCCGAGGTCGTCATATTCTCAACGAGCCGGGAAAGCCCTTCTTCATCGCCGTTGAGATTGCCCCGGAGCTGCCCCGTCGACGAGAGGATCTCGCCGGTGTCGGCCGAACGCGTGGTCATCGCGACGGTCCCGCCAAAGGCACCGGTCAGCACGTTCAGCGAGAGGTCCGAAGCCTGGATGGCGGTCTCGATCTCCGACCCGGCGCCGGGATCATAAGGGGTGCGCAGGTCGATCGTCACCGTCTCGCTGTCAAAGTCGACCACCATATTCTCGAGGTCACCGATACCGCGCTGCATGCCGCCGCCGTCGACGCTGGCGTAGACCTCCGCACCGCCGCGGAAGTAATATTGCCCTGACGCGATCAGGTTGCCGTCGCCGTCGACGTTGTTGAAGGGCGCCTGATCCGCGGTCAGACGCAGGATGCGTTTGACCCGTTCCTCTGCGCCCGTGCCCGAAACCTCCGCGATCACCTCGATCGTCATGGTGTCCAGGTAACGGGCCTCTGTCTGGGCGATCAGATTGCGATAGCCGCTTGGGTCAGCCGGGTCCGCGTCGTCGAACTTGGCAAGGATCGCGGCGTCCCCGGGCCTGTCTCCGGCTTGCAGACGCACGCGGCTGTAGCCGTTGTGATCGGTCGAATAGGTCTCGAAAGCCGGGGTGTCGATCTCTGTCCCGGTTTCCGGCGCGTTGCCCGCGGGAGCGCTTCCGCTCCCGCCGCCCGAGCCGCCCCCGCCACAGCTGGCGAGCGTCAGAACGAGGCTGCCTGCCACGCAAAGCTTACGGAGTGGCACAGGAGTCACGGCGACCCCACACACGGAAAATAAAGACACGTCTTGGTTCCTGATCCTTGACCCCACAGGGACAGATGACTCCGCCCTGCAAGGCAGGTCGGCATGCATGAAGCCCGCCGCTCACACATACATGATCCCTCCAGGTTCTGCCATCCGTCGAGGCCGGGCGAACTGCCACCCCCTCCTTTGGGATAGGATCGAACTCCCTCCGGGCGCGTTTCGAGCCCAACTCGCTATCCCGGGCGTCCCTTTTCGTCTGTGGCTAGCCCGCCGCGGGACTGCCCGCCGCGATCTCGGCAGGGTATTCAGGTTCCAGAGCCGGACGACAACAGCGTGAGGCTCGATTGTAACCAGTATCGCAAGCCCAACGAGTCAGGGCGGAGGGGAAACACCATGAGCAAGATCGAAATCGAGCGCGCCGCACAGCAGAAGAGCCGTCGTTGGTTCCGTGCACAGGCTTTCGAACTCTTTGCTGGCGCCGCAGTCCTTCTGACCGTGATCAACTACTTGGGCAGCGCTGCTTGACCCGAGCAGACCGGCTGTCCGGCGTACTCCACGCAGGCCCGAACCGAGACCCGGAGTGCTTTGGTCGGCGGACACCCAAAAAAGCCGCATCGCCTTATTTTCGTCCTGAGACCGCGGGTCATGCCAGTCACATTTAGGCAAGGCACAACTCTATTCTGTCGGCAGAACGGCCAATCTATTCAAAAAAGGACACCGCCGCGGCATGCAGAGATAGCATCAAAGCGGGGTTCCTCGCCTGTCTCTGCGCCGCAGAGGCTGGCGGCGATGACCATCACCTGAAGTATGAGATCCTTCGCCGCGCTCAGGGCTTCAACATGTCCCCCTGTGACGCGTGAAACTACGTAAGACCGCATGTCTTTCCGGGCACATCGAGGCCCCTGGTGCCGGACTGGACTCTCGCGCCGGCAGTGAAAGCGCTTGAGGCGCTGCGGGGCGTCGCTCTGATCCGCGCCGTCACCTTCATGGCCAAGATCGGCGATGTGCAGCGGTTCGAGACACCTGTGAAGCTGATGGCCTGTCTCGGGCTCGCGCCGAGCGACTACTCGACCTGCAAGACGACCAGGTGCCGCTTGCCCGCACAGGCCCCCGCGCGCGCGTTGTCGGGGGAACAACCGCAATTTGATCTGGATCCTGTGGCGCCGCGCGGAAGCGAGTAGTCTCGTGGCGTCAGGGGCTCGCAGAGGGAGAGCGGGTGAGTGGAACCGACAGCGAAAGACGGTGCTCGAGTCGTCGCGATCCGCGGGGCGGTGCTCGACATACTGTTTCCGGCTGGCACGCTGCCGGCGATCACCGACGCGGTCGAGATCGCGGCGGGTGACGGGCCGCCCTTCGTCGCCGAGGTACAGGCGCATCTCGACAGCTGCACGGCCCGGGCCATCGCGCTGCGTCCGACCACCGGGCTGCGCCGCGGGGCTCTGGTGCGGGCTCTGGGAGGGGCGGTTTCGGTGCCGGTGGGCGACGCGGTGCTCGGCCGCTTGCTCGACATCACCGGCAGCATCGGCAACCGCGGCGGCCCGCTGCCCGCGGACACGCCGCGGCGGCCGATCCACAACGCGCCGCCACCCTTGGTCGCGCAATCGGGCAACCACGATATCTTCCGCACTGGGATCAAGGTCGTCGACCTGCTGGCGCCGCTCTCGCAGGGCGGCAAGGCGGCGATGTTCGGCGGGGCGGGGGTCGGCAAGACGGTGTTGGTGATGGAACTCATTCACGCCATGGTGGCGCGCTACGAGGGCATCTCGGTTTTCTGCGGGGTCGGCGAGCGCTCGCGCGAGGGGCACGAGATGCTCTCGGACATGACCGCCGCCGGGGTGCTGGGGCGCACCGTGCTGGTCTACGGCCAGATGAACGAGCCGCCTGGGGCGCGCTGGCGCGTCCCTATGTCCGCGCTTGCCATCGCCGAGCATTTCCGCGACGAGCAGCACCGCAACGTCCTGCTTCTCATGGACAATGTCTTTCGCTTCGTGCAGGCGGGCTCCGAGGTCTCGGGGCTGCTTGGCCGCATGGCCAGCCGCGTGGGCTATCAGCCGACGCTTGCCACGGAGGTCGCCGAGCTGCAGGAGCGCATCGCCGGGCGCGGCAGCGCCGCGATCACCGCGATCGAGGCGGTTTACGTGCCCGCCGACGATTTCACCGATCCGGCGGTGACCACCATCGCCTCGCATGTCGACAGCACTGTGGTGCTGAGCCGAGCCATGGCGGCCGATGGCATGTACCCGGCGGTCGACCCGATCGCCTCGACCTCGATCCTGCTCGATCCGCTGGCGCTCGGCGAGGAGCATGTCGGCATCGCCAACCAGGTGCGCCGGACCATCGAGCACTACCGTGAGCTGCAGGACGTGATCTCGCTGCTCGGGGTCGAGGAACTGGGCCGCGAGCAGCGCCAAGCGGTCGAGCGCGCGCGGCGCTTGGAGCGCTTCCTCACCCAGCCCTTCGCCGTGACCGAGGCCTTCACCGGCATCGAGGGGCGCTCGGTGGCGATCGCAGACACGCTGGCGGGCTGCAGGGCGATCCTCGCGGGCGAGGCCGACGACTGGGACGAGGGCTCGCTCTACATGGTCGGCACCTTCGAGGAGGCTCGGGCGAAGGAAGAGGCCGCGCGCAAGGGGCAGGCGGCATGACCCGGGGGCTGCATCTGAGGATCACCACACCGCTCGAGGCGCTGGTCGACACGCCGGACGTCCGCGGACTCCGAGCCGAGGACGAGAGCGGCGGCTTCGGCATTCTGCCGGGACATGTCGACTATCTCACCGTCCTTCCCGCCTCGGTGGTGCGCTGGCGCGACGCGCAGGACAGGCTGCGGTTCTGCGCGCTCAGGGCGGGGGTCCTGACGGTCTCGGGCGGAACCGAGATTGCCATTTCTTGCCGCGAGGGGGTGCTCGGCGACGATCTCGCGGGGCTGGTCGCGCGGGTGGCCGAGCTGCGGGAGCGCGACAGCGAGTCCGAGCGCAGCGCGCGAATCGAGCAGACCCGGCTGCATTCCCGCGCCGTGCGCCAGATCATTCGCTACCTGCGCCCCGACCGGCCGGGCGCCTTCGACCATCCCCCGCACCTGTCGGGCCGCGACGGGGAGGTCTCGTGATGGCGGCGGACAGGGACGAAGAGACCGATCACACTGCCGATGCCGCGCGCCGCTCTGCTCACCGTGAGAAGCTGGCCCGCGAGACCCCCGAACCCTCCTTCGGCAGCCGCATGGGGCAGATCGGCATCCTTGGTTGGGCCATCGTCACGCCGATCCTGCTGGGGATTGTGCTGGGCCGACTGGCCGACCGGCACTTCGGCACCGGGATCTTCTTTTCCGCCCCGGCAATCTTCATCGGCGCGGCCATCGGCCTGCACGCCGCCTGGAAATGGATGCACCGCCAATGACCAGCCTGATCGAGGCACATCCGCTCCCGATCGCCCTTGCCGCGTTGCTGGCGGGCTTGGCATTGGGGCTCTTCCACTTTTCCAGCCTGCGGCGGGTGTCGGCGCTCTATCTCTCGGGCGGGCCGGTCTGGCGCGCGCTGACGCTGCAGCTGGCGCGCTTCGCGTTTCTGATCGGGCTCTTCGTGCTGCTGGCCCGGGCCGGGGCGACGCCGCTGCTCGCGGGGGCGTTGGGGCTTCTGATCGGCCGCGCGGTGGTGCTGCGGCGCAGCCGGGAGGCCGGGTGATGGAAAACCCGCTGCAACTCGACACGCTGTTCCAGATCGGCCCTGTCGGGATCAGCAAGCCTGTGGTGGTGACCTGGGCGATCATGGCGGGGCTCGCGCTTTTCGCCATCCTCGCAACCCGCAGGCTGAGCCTGCTTCCGGGCAAGACCCAGACGGTGCTCGAGCTTTTCGTCGGGGTGATCGATGACCAGCTGCGCGATACGATGCAGCGCGATCCCGTCGCCTTCCGCCCGCTGATCGGGACGATCTTCCTCTTCGTGCTGGTCGCGAACTGGAGTGCGCTGATCCCGGGGCTCGAGCCGCCCACCGCGCATCTCGAGACCGATGCCGCGCTGGCCGCCATCGTGCTGGTCGCCACTGTCTATTTCGGCATCCGCATCCGCGGCGCGAAGGGCTACCTCGCCACCTTCGCCGAGCCCTCATGGGTGATGATCCCGCTCAATGTGGTCGAGCAGATCACCCGCAGCTTCTCGCTCGTCGTCCGGCTCTTCGGCAACGTGATGAGCGGGGTCTTCGTCGTGGGCATCGTGCTCTCGCTCGCCGGGCTCTTCGTGCCCATCCCGCTCATGGCGCTCGATTTGCTCACCGGCGCCGTGCAGGCCTACATCTTCGCGGTGCTCGCCACCGTCTTCATCGGGGCCGCTGTTGGCGAGGACCGCCCCGCAGCACCTTCAAAAAAAGAGGAAATTCCGCAATGACAGGGAACCTGATCGAAATCGTCTCGATCCTCGCGGCAGCGCTGGCCGTTAGCTTCGGAGCGATCGGCCCGGCGCTGGCCGAGGGCCGCGCGGTGGCCGCGGCGATGGATGCGATCGCGCGCCAGCCCGAGGCCGCCGGCACGCTCAGCCGGACGCTCTTCGTCGGTCTCGCGATGATCGAGACCATGGCGATCTACACGCTGGTGATCGCGCTGCTGGTCCTCTTCGCCAATCCCTTCGTCTGACAGGATCGCCCGTGACCTTCGACTGGTGGACCTTTCTGTTGCAGACCGTCAACGCGCTGGTGCTCGTGTGGCTGCTGGCCCGCTTCCTGTTCCGTCCGGTGAGCCGGATCATCACCGAGCGGCAGGCGACGGCCCATGCCGCGCTCGACCAGGCGGAGGCGGCGCGCAAAGAGGCCGAGGCGGCGCTGGCTCAAGCGCAGAAGGAGCGCGACGCCGTCGCCGCAGCGCGCGCGGATATGATTGCCGCCGCCCAGGAGGAGGCGGCGAAGCAGGAGCGCGCGATGCTGGCAGAGGCCCGGAAGAGCGCTGAAAAGGCGCGCGCCGAGACCGAGGCCGAGCTGTCGCGCCTGCGCGAGACCGAGGCGCAGCACTGGCAGGCCGAGGCCGCCGCGCTGGCCGTCGACATGACCGAGCGGTTGCTCGGGCGGCTGCCGGGCGGAGCGCGGACGGGGGATTTTGTCGAGGGACTGGCGGCGGCGGTGGCAAAGCTGCCACAGATGACGCGCGACAGGATCGGCCGCGACGGCCCCGCTGTGCTGTGCGCCGCAGGGCCGCTCGGCAGTGACGAGCAGGCGTTGGTGTCGGAGCGTCTCGCCGCCGTTCTCGGTCGCCCGGTCGCGCTGCGCTTCGAGACCGACGCGACCCTGATTGCCGGGCTGGAACTCGACACGCCGCACGCCATCGTCCGCAACTCGATCCGTGCCGACCTTGAACGGATCGCGCAGGAGGTCGCGCGAGATGGCTGACCGCGATGCCGCCGCCGACTGGCTGGCGCGGAGCCGCGCCGCCGTCGCTGCCACGCCACTGGCCCCCGAGTCGCTTGCCGTCGGCCGGGTTGAGCGCGTGGCGGACGGCATCGCGCAAGTGTCGGGCCTGCCCGACATCGCGCTCGGCGCGCTGGTCCGGTTCGAGGGCGGACAGCTCGGATTTGCCCACAGCCTCGGGATCAGCGAGATCGACGTGGTGATCTGCGACGACGCCAGCGCGATCGAGGCCGGGCAGCGGGTGATCGACACGGGCGGCGTGCTCGAGGTTCCGGTGGGCGAGGCCCTGCTGGGCCGGGTGATCGACCCGCTGGGCCGCCCGCTCGACGACGGGGCACCCCTGCCAAGCTGGCCGACGCTGCCGGTCGAACGTCCGGCCCCGGCGATCATCGACCGCAGCGAGGTGACCGAGCCGCTCGAAACCGGCGTGCTGGTCGTCGACAGCCTGTTCGCGATCGGCCGCGGCCAGCGCGAGCTCATTGTCGGCGACCGGGCGACGGGGAAGACCTCGCTCGCCGTCGATGCGATCATCAACCAGCGCGAAAGCGACGTGATCTGCGTCTACGTCGCCATCGGCCAGCCCGCCGCGGCGGTGCAGCGGGTGATCGAAGCGGTGCACCGCCACGGCGCGCCCGAGCGCTGCGTCTACGTCGTGGGCGGCGCCGCAACCAGCCCGGGCCTGCAATGGATCGCCCCCTTCGCCGGCATGACCATCGCTGAGTATTTCCGCGACCGCGGCCAACACGCGCTGATCGTTCTCGACGATCTCACGCGCCACGCCGCGACACACCGCGAACTGGCGCTGCTGACCCGTGAGCCGCCGGGCCGCGAGGCCTATCCGGGAGACATCTTCTATCTGCACGCGCGGCTGCTCGAACGCGCCGCCAAGCTCTCGCCCGAGCTCGGCGGCGGCTCACTGACCGCGCTGCCAATCGCCGAGACCGACGCCGGCAATCTCTCGGCCTATATCCCGACCAACCTGATCTCGATCACCGATGGTCAGATCGTTCTCGACACCACCCTCTTCGCTGCCAGCCACCGCCCGGCGGTCGACGTCGGCCTCTCGGTCAGCCGCGTCGGCGGGAAGGCGCAATGGCCCGCGCTACGGCAGGTCTCGGGGCGGGTACGGCTCGACTACGCGCAATTTCAGGAACTCGAGATGTTCACCCGTTTCGGCGGCGTCCCCAACGCCCGCGTGCAGGGCCGGATCGAGCGCGGCAAGCGCATCCGCGCGCTGCTGACCCAGCCGCGGTTCTCGGGGCTATCGATGGTCGGGCAAGTGGCGATCCTCGCCGCGCTGGCGGGCGGCGTGCTGGACGGTGTCTCGCCAGCGCGGATCCCCGACCTGCGCCGCCGCCTGCCAGGCTGGCTCGAGGGCACCGCCGGGGATGAGGTGTCATCCGTGCGCGCCTCGGGCCGGTTGGACGCGGCGGAGAGGGCCGCGCTTGTCGCGGCCGTGGCGGCACTCGTCAAGGACATGGCCCGCGGCGGAGAGGTGCAGTGACCGGCCGGCTCGCCGAAGTCAAAGGGCGGATCGGCTCGGTCCGCAAGCTGGGCGCGGTCATCGGCGCGATGCGCGGCATCGCCAGTGCGCGGGTGCAGGACGCCACGCAACACGTCGCCGCGATCCGCGCCTATGCCGAGACCATCGGAGACGCCATCGCCGAGGCGCTGGTCCTCCTGCCCTCTGCCGCGAGCGCGGGGGCGCATGTGCAGGCGAGCCAGCGCCACGCGGTCATCCTCATGGCCGCCGAGCAGGGGTTCGCAGGCACTTACAACGAGCAGGTCTTCGACGCGGCCGCATCCCTGCTGAACGCGCCGCACATCCTTTTTCTCGTCGGCGACCGAGGCGTGCTGATCGCCGGCGAGCGGCATCACCCGCCGCATTGGAGCGATGCGATGATCGCCCACCCGGCGCAAGCGGGGCCATTGGTCTCGCGCCTCGCCGACGCGCTTCTTGGCATGCTGGCCTCGGCCGAGATCACCCATGTCACGGTCGTCCACGCCATTCCGGTCGGCACCGGAAGCATCGAGATCGTGACCCGGCGCCTGCTGCCCTTCGACTACGCCCGGTTCCCGCCACCCGCCGTGCAGGTCTCGCCGAGGATCACCTTGCCCGCGGACCGACTGCTCGCCCGGCTGGTGGAGGAATATATCGTCGCCGAACTTCTCGAGGCGGTGATGCTGGCCTTCGTCGCCGAGAATGTCGCCCGCATGCGGGCGATGATCTCGGCGCAGGACAATGTCTCGGAGACGCTGGATGCCCTCGTCGGCACCGCAAGGCGGCTGCGGCAGGAAGAGATCACCGAGGAAATTGTCGAACTCGCAGCGGGGCACCCGCGGGATTGAGTCGCGCGGACCGCCGGTTTCGGAGTGAGGCGGCGCGGGCACGCATAGGTGCGGAGAGCTGGTGCCCGGAGCTCAGGTTGACCTCCTGTGAGTTCGTCACAGGTCAGGGGAGCTTTCCCGGCGACCGCATTCCGCTTCGATCCCGAGGCCAATGAGGACACCTGCCCGGGCGCAAGGACCACGACGTCCCCCGAAAATCTCCTTGCGGTGCTTCCCAAGCCGAACGGCCACGCAGGCACCGATCCCGCCTTCTTAGGTCACCGGCGCCTTGGCCAGCCCCTTGCCGAGGATGGGTCCGGTCGGAAGGTTGGTCGGCGAGCCGCCGGCGGGCTCGAAGGTGATCTCGTAGAGCTGCGCCGGATGCGGCTCGGGCAGGCCTTCTATGCTCAACACGCGTGACAGGCCGGTGGAGAGCAGACCCAGCGAAACGGGCGGGCCATCTTCTTCGGGCTTGGTCCAGACCTGCATCACCTGGCCGGTGGGCACGTCGGGCCGCTCGAGCAGGGTCACGCGGGTGGTGTTGTCCGGGCCGCTTTCGACAAGCGCGATGGCTTCGCCGCGGTCGTCCAGCAGCACGGCCACGACCAAGGGGTCAGAGGGCGAAAGCAGCGACCAGCCGAGCAGTCCGGCCAGCAGCAGGCTGGCGGCGATCCCGGTCACGGCGGCGCTGCGCCAGCGATTCAGGCGCGCGCGCAGCGGGGCAAGGTCGATCACCTCGGCGCGCTCGGTGCCAAGCTCCGCAGGCGGCGGCGTCTTGTCCGGTACATCCAGCCGGGGCGCGAGACGCTCCCAGAAACCGTGCGGCAGCGGATGCTCCTCGGCGGTCTCGTCGAGCGGGGCGAAGCGATCACGCGCCCTTGCAAGCCGCGCCGCCACCTCGGGATCGCGCGCGGCAAGTTCCTCCAGCCGCGCGGCATCCGCCTCCGAGGCGAGCCCGAGCACGACCTCGTCGATCAGCAGGTCAAGAGAACGCTCCGTCATGACAGACACTCCCTCAGCTTGAGCAGGCCGCGGCGGATACGTGCCTTCACCGTGCCCAGCGGCGTTGCCAGCCGCCCGGCGATCTCGCCGTGGCTGTGCCCAAGCACGTAGGAGGACAGGATCGCACGCCGTGTCGCCTCATCAAGCCCCTCCAGACAGCCGCGCAGATCGGCCGTCGTGGGCAGGCGGTCGAAGGCCGCATCCACCAGCGCGCCCTCGGAGGCCCGGTCGATCGCCTGCGGTTCGGTCGGCACTTCACGGTCCTCGCTGCGCAGCATGGTCAGGCAGCGGTTGCGCAGGATGGTGTAGAGCCAGCCCTTGGCGCTGCCCCGGCTCTCGTCGAACTGATGCGCCCGCCGCCAGACCAGCACGAGAGCCTCCTGCACCGCATCCTCGGCAAGGTCGATCCGGCCCAGCATGCGACGCGCGACACCGAGCATGCGGCCGCCCTCCGCCGTCATGATCCCGCGCAGGGCGGATTTGTCGCCCCCGGCGCAGGCCCTGATCAAGGCTGCATGATCCGTCACGTGACTACCTGCTCTCCCTGTGCCGCCCTCTTGCGTTGCGGCGATGGACCTACGGCTAGAGACCGTTTGCGGGCCTGTCAATTTGCACAAGATGGCAGGGCGGGATGCGCGATGAGACGTTGCCGATTTGCGTGACCCCTTCGAGCCGGGCGCAGGCATGCAGCCTGCGCCCGACATAAACGTCTCGAGACGCCTCACATCTCCGCGGTCATGAAGGTGATGTCGCGCAGCATCGCGCCGTCAGCGCCCTCGATATCCCAGCTTTCCTGCACGGAGCCATCCTCGAGCGAGACGGTGTGCAACTGACCCGCTGCCACGAGCCAGGCGGTGTTGGTGCCCTCGGCATCGGTGGCGATATCGAAGGCATAGTGATCCGCGCCCTCGATACCCAACTTGCCGACCGCGGCTAGGGTGCCATCATTGGGCGAGGTCTGCTGGATCAGCGCGACGATGGTGCTGTCGATGTCATACATCGCGGTGCTCTCGGGCTTGCCGAAACTGTTGATATAGGCCGCAGCGACGATGGCCGGGGTCTCGCCCGCGTGCATGTCGACCTCCTCGAAGGCCAGCGAGCCGTCCACGGTCACGGCACCGCTTTCAATGTCGACGCGGTGGTTGGTGGTGCCCGACATGAAGCGGAGCTTGTCGGCCATCGGGTTGAAGTCGACGATCACCGGCGCATCGCCTTCGATCGGCAGCTCCTTGTCCATGGTCGAAATCACGGTGGCGGCCCCGGTCTCGGGGTCGATCTCGACGATGTCGAAACTGTCGGTGACGCCGATCAGCTGCCCGTTCGAGGGGCGCAGGTCGATGCCCAGAAGCCGGTCGACGCCGGTGACTTCCATGGACTCCGTCACCTTGGCAGAGCTCGTGTCGATCACGTGCAGCATCTTGTCTCCGCTGAGCCCGATCGCGGTCATCGCGCCATGATCATCGGCCATCGCACCGGTGGCGGCAGAGGTGGTCAGCAGCAGGGTCAGGGCGGAAAATGTCTTGTGCATCGTTTAGTCTCCTCAGGTCGCGAGCGCGGCCATTCCGCAGGCTCGATAGCCCTAGGACTCGGGCCCAGGCCCGTTTGGATGCATCTGTGCCGATTTTTTTCGGAGACTTTCTTCGGCCAGTTGCCGGCGCACGGCTGCGCGGAGCCCTGAAGCCTCTGTTGCATGTCCGGCTGCAAGAGCATTGTTGAAAGCCGCGTAGGGAGCGGGCGGGGTCCAACAGCGTTTGCCACGGTTGGTCTGGCGTCGTTCGCCCTCCGGCGACGAGGAAAGAGCGCCGCGGGCCTGTCCGTTTGGCCAAAAAGCAGGAGGGCATGCGCCCGCGACACGCATAAGGCCGCGGGCGCCATTGCCCTAGGCGCGCTTACTTGGGCACCAGCACGTGGTCGACCACGTGGATCACACCATTCGACTGATCGACATCGGCGATCGTCACCCGGGCAACCGTGCCACTTTCATCGTAGATATAGAGCATTCCGTCCTTCATGCGTGCGGACAACGCGTCGCCCGAAACGGTGGTGAAGTTCGCCAGCCCGTCCGAGCTCGCCCGTGCCTTCTGCACGATCTTCGCGGCGGTCCAGTCGCCGGCGAGCACATGCGCCGTTAGAACCTTGGTCAGCATCGCCTTGTTTTCGGGCTTGAGCAGTGTCTCCACCGTTCCGGCCGGAAGCATCTCGAAGGCGGCGTTTGTCGGCGCGAACACCGTGAACGGGCCGGGGCCCTGAAGAGTCTCGACCAGGCCGGCGGCCTGAACCGCGGCGACCAAGGTCGTGTGATCGGCGGAGTTTACCGCGTTCTCGACGATGGTCTTGGACTCGTACATCGGCGCGCCGCCGACCATTGGGTTTGCGGCAAAGGTCGGGGCCGTAAAGCCAAGGGTCGCGACGAGGCCGAGGGCGAGTGCGGCGGTGCGGTTGATGTTGGTCATGGTGTTTCCTCCAGAATGCGCCGGTTCCGTCCGGGGCTGCAGAGGATACGAAGGCGCGATTGGCCGCGTTGCACCAAGAGGTGGAAAAACTTCCGCCGCGCTAGAGGCTCGAAATCTGCGCTGTTGCCAGCACCGGTCCGCTCGGGCCCGCCACAGGTGATCCCCCGGCCGGCTCGAGGCTGACTGCCAGCACATCGCCGGCGCGCACCTCTGCGCTCACCTCGGTCGTGCGCGGGGCGAGCAGTCCGAGGGAGGCGACCTGTCCATCGCGGATCAGCCACAGCTGATAGGACCGCCCCTCGGGGTCGGGTGCATCGGACAGGCGGCGAAAGACCAGCCTTTGGCTGTCGCCGCGGACAGCGATCTGCAGGTCCGGCGCGGTGAGCTCTGCCAGATGGGTGCCGGGTCGGTACAGGGGCACGCCCCAGATCGCTACGAGCGCCACAACCGCGGCCACGGCCAGCCCGAGAAGAACCGAAATTCCACGTCTCTGCTCGCCGACCCCGGACCCGTCCCGGCCAATGGCTGCCCGACGCAGCCAGCCAAACACGCCGCCGCGCTGCGGCGGGGGCGCCCCGAAAAGCCTGTGTTCGGCTCGGTCCAGCACGGCGGAAGGTGGCTCAATCGCCGCGAACTCGACGTTCAACTCCGAGAAGCGCGCCTGCCACATCTCGACCTCCCGCGCGAAGGCCGGATCGCGGATGATCCGGTCCTCGGCCCGCGCGCGATCCTCGGCCGAGGCAAGCCCCAGCACGTAGTCCGCCGCGAGATCGGGGGTCTCGTCTTCGGTCATGCGTCCATGCACTCCTTGAGCTTGCGCAGGCCGCGATGCAGCCAGCTGCGCAGGGTGTTCAGCGGGATCCCGAAGGTGCTCGCAATGTCGTCGTAGCTGCGCCCGTCAAGATAGGCACTCCGAATGGCGCTCGCACGGTCCGTGTCGAGCGTTGCGAGGCAATCGGCGATGCGCCGCGCCTCGTCTTTCATCTCGACGAGGGTTTCCGGCCCGGGCCCGGCGTCGGCAACCTCAAACATGGCCGCATCGTTCGAGCCGGCGGCTTTGCGTCGCAGCGCGGCCTTGCGCGACCGCAGGCGATCGAGGCAATGGTTGCGCGCGACGGTCACAATCCAAGACATCGGCTGGCCGCGCATGGGATCGAACTGATGCGCCTTGCTCCACAGCTTGACCATGATCTCCTGCAACGCGTCTTCCGCTTCGGCCCTGTCCTTGAGCATACGAAGACAGACCCCGAAAAGTTTCGGGCCGGCTTCGGAATAGAGGTTGCGCAGCGCGGCCCGCTCCCCCTGCGCCATGCGCAAGAGGACGTCAGCCAGCGGTTCCTCGGTCATGGGTCCCCCTCGTCTTGGGCCAGAACGCCTGCCAAAGCGGCCGAATGTCAAGGAAAACGAAAATGATGGCCACCGCCGCCGCGAGATGCCTGCAAGTCAGACCGAAAGGACGAAGTCTTTCCCGCCGCAAGTTTCAGGCCCTTCCGAGCAGGTCCTGATCCCGGACGCGCGTCGTATCGCCAACGCTCTAGGCCAAGCGCGCAAAGCATCGGGCCTTCAAGACGTCCGAACAGAGAGCGATAAGATCGCCGCGCCCAAGCCGCCCCCTCGGGCAGGCCCCATCGACCGGAGTTCGAATTCGGTTCCAAATGATGCTATGTTCACATTGGCGCGCCGACTGGCGTGTCCTGTCTTGCAAATAATTCTGAATGGAGGACCACCATAGACGCTCATCTGCTGGCCGCCCTGATCCTGACGCCCTTCGTGCTCGCGTTCGTCTACGCGGGCGTCCACGAGTACTTGCGATATAAATCGGAGGGCCGCGCGACCTATGGCCTCGTGTTTGATGAAGAGACGGGCACCTCCTACGTCACAGGGATCGGCGAGGAGGATGAGGGGTTTGACCCTGAGGACTTCGATCCCGGCAACTATAATGACGCTGGGACCACTGACGAGGTTGGACGGAACACGGGCTCTTCCAACAACGATGCCCTCCCACCACGGACAACCAGCTCCCGAAGCTGACTCTCCGATCTCCTGGACCATGCATGGCTTGGACGCCGCCTCGGATTGATGCTCGGGCGAGTCCCTGCCCTTCGCAGGAGGCGCACAAGCGCCACTTCGTTGCCGCGCCTGTCCTGTGGAAAGGTCGTCGACGCGGCTTGCGATTTGCACAGCGCGGAGGTGTCTCGCCCAACGCACGCGCTCTGTGTCAGAACCGCGTGATGACCGTCGCCCCGACGGATCGGAACTTGTCCATGGTCATCAGCGCCTCGGGGGCATCGGCAAGGCTGATCTGCTCCCCCACCAGCCGCGCCGGGTCCAGCTTGCCGCTGGCGACCATGTCCAGCATCGCCCCATAGCGATGCGCCTGCATTCCGTGAGAGCCGAGCAATTCGATCTCCTGGCCGACGATCTTGGGCATGGGCACCGCGGGCGCCGCGTGCTCGCCGAGCATCAGCCCGACCTGCACGTGCTTGCCGCGCGGGCGCAGGCAGAGGATGGAATTGGTCATGGTCACCGGGTGACCGAGCGCATCGAGCGAAACATGCGCGCCGCCGCGCGTGATCTCGCGGATTGCCCCAGGCACATCCGCCTCGGCACCGTCGATGACGGCCACGGCACCAAGATCCTTGGCCAGCGCCAGCTTGGCCGGGTCGAGATCGACGCCGATGACGTTTGCGCCCACCGCCGCTGCGATCATCACCGCCGAGAGGCCGACCCCGCCGCAGCCGTGAACAGCCACCCATTGCCCGGCGCTGACCTTGCCCTGGTCGATCACTGCCCGGAAGGAGGTCGCGAAGCGACAGCCGAGGCTCGCCGCGGTCGCAAAATCCATGGTCTCGGGCAGCGCCACGAGGTTCAGGTCCGCTTGGTGAATGCCAACATATTCGGCGAAGGACCCCCAGTGGGTGAATCCCGGCTGCTCCTGGTGCAGGCACACCTGCTGCTGCCCCGCGTGGCACTCCGAACAGCTGCCGCAGCCACAGATGAACGGGACGGTCACCTTGTCGCCCACCTTCCAGGTGACGACATCCTTGCCCACGGCCTCGACCACGCCCGCCAGTTCGTGCCCGGGAACATGCGGCAGCTCGATGTCGCTGTCGTGGCCCATCCAGCCATGCCAGTCGCTGCGGCACACCCCGGTGGCCCTGACCTTGAGCACGACGCCATGCGTGTGCGGGGCAGGATCATCGACGGTGACCAGCTTCGGGGCTTCCTGGAATTTCTCGAACAAGACGGCTTTCATCGCAGGGTCTTTCAGCTTTTGCGTACTTTGCGTTCATAGGTCGCGCGCACGGCGGCGTGGAGGAGAGCCTGGCTGCCAGTTCCGATCCCGCTCGGATGTCTTGCAGCAATTGCGCTGCGACGAAAAGAGCTCGCGGCCCGCCCGCCGCGTCTCCAGCGGCGGGCTCAAGGTGGATTTCGGAGCGTGATCCGGGATCACCGCCCCCAGGTACGCTCCAGCGTCGCGATCCAGTTGCGGTGGGCGATCTTCGCAAGTTCCTCTTCGCCATAGCCTGCCGCGCGCAGAGCCTCCAGCAGGCGCTGAACGCCGGCCACATCGCCGATCCGCCGCGACATGAAGGTGCCGTCGAAATCCGAGCCGAGGCCCACGTGGTCGATGCCGACACGCTCGACGAGGTAGTCGATGTGCCGCACCATGACATCAAAGCCCATCTCGGGATCGCGGACCCCTTCGGGATGAAGGAAGCGCACCCCGAAATTCAGCCCGATCAGCCCGCCGGTCTCGCGGATCGCATCCAGTTGCCTGTCCGTTGCATTGCGGCTGTGCGGGCAGAGCGCGAAGGCGTTCGAATGAGAGGCGACCAGCGGCGCATCGGAAGTCCGGGCGACATCCCAGAACCCGGCGTCGTTGAGGTGCGACAGGTCGACGAGGATCCCCAGCTCGTTACAGAGCCGCACAAGATCCTTCCCCGCAGGGGTGAGCCCGCCACCAATGTCGGGCTCGTGCCCCATCACGAAGGGCACGCCATGGGCAAAGATGTTGGGGCGGCTCCAGACCGGGCCCAGCGTGCGCAAGCCAGCAGCATGCAGAACATGCAGCAGGTCGAGATCTTCGGTCGCTGCCTCGATGCCCTCGATGTGGAACACGGCAGCAAAGCTGCCCTCGGCCATGGCACGACGAATATCGGCAGCGCTGCGGCAGAGCGTGACGGCGCCGTCCGACTGGCGCACGATGCGATGAAGCAGCGCGGCCTGAGCGAGGGTCTGCTGCAGCGCCGACGCCTGCGGCACGCGTGGCAGGTCGCCGTTTTCGTCCGGCGTCTGATCGTCGGTGCTCACCCAGACCGCGCAGAGCCCGCCCGCGAACTGCGAGGCCTGCGCCCGGGGCAGGTCGATCTGCATGCCCGGCGCGCCGGTCAGGAAGCGGGCCTCGGCTCCGTCACGGGCGCGCAGCAGTTTCGAAAGCACGTCGTTGTGGCCGTCGAAGACGGGGATCATCTCGCTCACAGCTGCACCTCGTGGACGTCCTGGTGGGTCGCCACGAAGGCCCGGCCCTCGGGGGTGACCCAACCGCGGAACATGCCAGCGGTGTTGAACGGCGTGCTGACCTGACCCGAGGCGTCCAGCGCCACCAGCCCCGCACCGACGATCCCGGTGGTCTGCGACGAGGCCGAGAGGTCCACGTGCACCACGTGCTCGGCCGCCGTGCGGACGTCTTCGCGCAGATAGGCCATGCGCGCCGCGATCTCGTGCCCGACCACGTGCCGGATGAAGAACTCGCCCTTGCCGGTTCCGGAGACGGCGCAGACCCCGTCGCGGGCGTAGGTGCCGGCGCCGATCACCGGGCTGTCGCCGACTCTGCCGGCGGGCTTGTTGGTGTAGCCCCCGGTCGAGGTGGCCGCCGCGAGGTGCCCTGCCCCATCGAGCGCCACCGCGCCGACCGTGCCGTGCTTCTCGTTCTCGGTCGCCTCGGTCCCGGCGGCGGCATGCGCCTTCATCGCCGCCAGCGCCTCGACGCGCTTGTCGGTGGTGAAATAGTCCTGCGGCATGACCTCGAGGCCCGAGCCGGCGGCAAAATTGTCAGCCGCAATACCGGTCAGGAAGACTGCCCGACCGTCCTGCATCAGCGCGCGCGCCGCGCGCACCGGGTTGCGGATGCCACGTGCCGCGCTGACGGCGCCTGCCTCCAGCGTGGCCCCGTCCATGATCGAGGCATCGAGCTCGTGGATGCCGTCCTCGTTCAGCGCCGCGCCGTGTCCGGCGTTGAAATGCGGGCTGTCTTCCATGACGACGACGGCGGCTTCCACCGCAGCGACCGCAGAGCCGCCTTCCGTCAGTTCCGCCCAGCCCGCGGCGAGCGCGCGCGCCAGATCCCGCCGGGCCTCGGCCCAGTCTTCCGTGCTCATGCTGTCGAGGGGCAGCACGCCGCAGCCCCCGTGAATGGCCAGTGCAATCGTCGTCATGGTCGTCTTCCTGTCTTCATGCAGAGCCGCCCGGGGCATCATCGCCTGGGCGGCTCAAACCTTAGCCAAGGCGTCAGCCAAAGGAGATATCACCGATCACCCGCACCCGCACGCGCCGCGCGCCGCCGGGCAGGTAGGCGATGGGGATGTCCTCGATCTCGAGAACCTGCAGGCTCGCGGCATCGGCACCGGCGGCGACCGCCGCGGCGCGCGCCTCGGTCTCGGCTGCCGCCAGCGCCTGCTCGCGGGTCATGTCCGAAAACACCTGGTCGACCTCGCCCGACACCTGCGCCATGGCCGCGCCGAGCGCATTGGCGACGCCGGCATTCTCGACCCGCAGCACCTCGGAGGCGCCGGGCACCTCGTCGGGGATCAGGAAGGCACCGCCACCGACCGCGATCAACGGCACGTCCTCGGCCGAGGTCTTCATCTGGTCGAAGTTCTCGGCCACCATGGCGCGCATCCGGGCAAGCGTGTCCTGCACGAAGGTCGGATCGAGGTCGCTGACCAGCGACGGGTCGCCCATCTCGATCATCCCGGCGGCCACCGCGATGTCCGAGGTGGTCAGCGTCTGGCCCCCGAAGACCCGGGCTTCCTGCAGGATGCGATAGCCCACCGAGCGCGGGCCGATGGCGCCGGTCTCGGGATCGACGACCGTGCCACCGCCAAGCGCGATGGGCAGCAAGTCTGGCATCCGGAACAAGGTCCGCACACCGCCGATATGCACGATGTTGTTGGCCTCGCGCGGGAAGCCCCCGATCAGGCAGCCGATGTCCGAGGTCGTGCCGCCGACGTCGACCACCATCGCATCGCTGAGCCCGGTCAAGAAGGCCGCCCCGCGCATCGAGTTGGTCGGGCCCGAGGCGAAGCTGAACACAGGGTTCGCCGCCGCCACATCGGCCAGAGCCACGGTGCCGTCGTTCTGGGTCAGGAAGAAGGGCGCATCGAGGCCGATCTCGGCGAGCGCCGTCTTGAAGGCCTGCACCGTGGTCTTGCCGAGCGACTGCAGTGCCGCGTTCAGCAGCGCGACGTTCTCGCGTTCCAGCAGACCGATCCGGCCAAGGCTGTTCGACAGGGTGATCCGCGCCTCGGGGATGATCAAGCGCACGATCTCGGCCGCGCGGTCCTCGCATTCGGTGGTCAGCGGCGAGAAGGTGGCGGAGATCGCCACCGAGGTCACCCCGGCGTCGCGGATCTTCATCGCGGCCTCGCGGATCTCGTCCTCGCGCAGCGGCACCAGCGGGCTGCCGTCATATTCGTGCCCGCCGTGCACCATGAAGATCATCGGATCGACCGCGCGATACAGATCCTCGGGCCAGTCGCACATCGGCGGCAGCGACGCGCCGGTGGGCAGGGCGATGCGGATCGCCGCTACGCGCTCGAGCCGCGCGCGCTCCACCACGGCATTGGTGAAATGGGTCGTGCCGATCATCACCGCGTCAAGCGGACGCGGCGTGTCGCCGATATGCGCAGCGACATGCGCGAGCGCGGCTTTCACGCCCGACATCACGTCCTGCGTGGTGGGAACCTTGATCGAGGCGGTGATCTTGTCGCCATCGATCAGCACGGCATCCGTATTGGTGCCGCCGACGTCAATGCCAATACGCTTCATTTGAATACCGATTTGAAGTCAATGTCATAGCCGAAAGCGCGCGGACCGACCGCCGCCACGCCCGCGGGCGTCGTGAGGATCTCGGGAGCCGGGAGCGCCACCACACTCACGCGCTGGCCGTAACGCACGGATTCGGTGCCGATGGCGCTTCCCGACACGCTGTCGAGCAGGCACAGCAGGTCCGGCGTCATGGCGACGGGCGCGCCATTGCGGAAGGCCACCGCCCATTCGTTCTGGAACGCCAGCTCGAGCGTCGCGCCGCGATCCGTGTCGATGCCCTCGATCACGGTCTTGCCGCGCAGGAAGCCGCCGGTGGTGGTGCGGTCCACGTCGACGATCTTGCCGCGGAAGATCTGCTTGCCCTTGGCATGGTCCAACACGGCAGCTACCGGATCGTCGTGGCGGGCGCGGGCCTCGAGCACGACGCGGCCAAGCTCGGTCGCCTGGGTAATGGTGTGGTGGATGCCCCAGTCCTTGACCTCGCGGCCGGTGCGGGGTGCCTTGCAGGTCGCGGCGGTCGAGCCCACGGCGGTGCAGACCGCGCGCGAGACCTTCTCCATCCATTTCCAGCTTTCGGCGCGGGTGACGATCACCTCGTTGTCGCGCACGTCCACCAGCGACAGCGGGAACATCGACAGCCCGCCGATCGCGAAGGAGGTCATCTGCGCCTCGGGGTAGGCGCGGCCCATGCAGTCGGCGTTGACCACCGGACGGCCCAGCAGCGCGGCGGCAAGGAATGGCGAGAGCGCGTTGGCGCCGCCGATCTCCAGCGCCATGATCGCCCGGAACGGACGGCCGAGGTAGTCTTCCATCAGCTCGACCGCCCGGGCCATGTGCCGCGGATCCTTCAGCCGTTCCTGGCCGACCAGCGGAGCGCCCATGCCCGAGACCACCGCGACCATGTCGTCGTCCGCCAGCTCGCTGGGCTGCAGGACCTGGACCCGCGCACCCTCGGCGTAGAGGCGGCGGAGGTTCAGCGTTGAAAGATAGGGGTTGCCGCCGCCGCCCGTACCCAGAATCCACGCGCCGGTCGCGAGGGATTCAATATTCTCTTCCGGAAATTCCTGGAGCATCTGTCCACCTTGGGCGTTGCTTGTGCCGGCCCCGCGCGCTGCGGGACCGGGCTGTTTCAAAGGGATCGCGACCGATCAGTTCGACGGGCATTCCCAGGTGAAATTCCAGAAGTTCAGATCCCAGCTCTGCATGGGACGGAACTCGTAGCCCTGCAGGCAGGCATTGGCCGCGTAGCGGCGCATCGGGGCCACGGCCCAGACCGAGGTCTGCAGGTCGTAGATCGACTGCTGCAGTTCCTTGTAGGTGGCGTTGATTTCGGCCGGGTCGGTCTGCGCGCGCGACTGGTCGATCAGCGCGTCGATTTCCGGATCTTGCAGCCATGCCATCGACCACCAAGTGCCCGAGGCCTTGGAGTGGTACTGGTTGAAGAACATCGAATCCGGCGACGGGTAGCTCGGGCTCACGTTCACCTGCGTCGAGGCCGGGGTGGTGTCGGGGTTCGATGCCAGTTCGACGATGCGGTTCCAGGGCTCGGGCCGGATGTCGAGCGTGATGCCGATCTGCGCGAGGTTGGCCTGCATCAGCAGCGCCACTTCCTGCTCGAAGGCCAGCGAGGCGACGTAGCTGTTGACCAGCGTGATGTCCTCGCCCGCGTATTTGGATTTCGCGAGCTCTTCCTTGGCCTTCTCCAGGTCGTAGACGCCGGTCGGGATCTCGGTGTTGAACGCGGCCTCGAAGGTGTCCGAGAGCGGGCCGTGCATCGGCACGCCCGGGTAGATGATCTCCTGGATGGTCTCGTAGTCGGTCGCATAGGCGATGGCGCGGCGCACGTGCACGTCGTCGGTCGGGTAGACCTTGGTGTTCAGCTTGATCTGGAAGCCGCCGGCGGTGCGGGTCTGCAGCAGCTTGTAGCCCGGCATGTTGCCGATGGAGTCAAACGTGTCGTTGCCCAGCCCGTGCGACGACAGGCCCAGCTCGCCCTTTTCCGCCAGCGCGCGCACCGTGGCGTCGTCCGATGTCTGAACGAAGCGCACTTCGTCGATCGGTGTGCCCTTGTCCCACCCGAGGAAGTAGTCGGGGTTGCGCGCGATCACCATGTCCGCCGAGCGGTTGTAGCTGACCAGCGAATACGGGCCCGAACCCACCGAGTTGTCGCCAACATAGGCTTCGCCGAGCGCGTCATCCGCCGTCGCATTTGCCTCGACCAGCTTCTGGTTCAGCACCAGCAGGATCGGGGTGGAGGCAAGGAAGGGCGAGAACGGGCGGTTCAGCTTGATCTCGACCGTCGTCGCGTCGGGCGCGGTGACGTTGGCGGGATCGATCAGGTCGACGAGCAGGTTCGACGGCCCCTTGTTGATCTTCAGCAGGCGCTGGATCGACCAGACCGCATCGGAGGCGCTCAGCGCCGAGCCGTCCTGGAAGGTCACGTCGTCACGCAGGTGGAAGGTGTAGGTCCGACCGTCCTCGGAGATGTCCCAGGATTTCGCCAGATGCGGCACGATCTCGCCCGAGGGGGCGACGGTGGTCAGACCGTCGTACATGTTCACCACCGCCATGTAGCCGGTGTAGTCGGTGACCTTCGCCGGATCGAGCGAGCTGAAGATCTGCATGGTGTTGACCACGGTCGACACCTTTTCCTGCGCCATGGCGGCGGGTGCGGCACCGAGGCCGAGCACGGCTGCCAGAGCGAGGGCCGAAAGCCCGCGTTTCTTTGCCAGAATGGACATTGTTGTACTCCTGTTGGGTTTTCTTCTTTGTCTCAGGCGGCCTGTCCCAGCGGGGCAAGCGGCGCGAAGGGGATCTCGGGGTAGCCAAAAGCGGCGGGGCCGACCACATCGAGCGCCCGCGCGGAGCGCAGCAGGTCGTGGCAGGGCACGGCGAGCACGGCGATGCGCTGGCCGTAGCGCAGCATCTCGGTGGTGATCGGGTAGCCGGTGTCCACGTCCAGCACGATGATGAGGTCGGGCACTGTCACTTCGACCTCTCCCTCGCGGCGGAAGATCAGGAACTCGTTCTGGATCGCGATGCTGGCGGTCTGGCCCTGGAAGTCGTCGAAGCCGCCAAGCTCGAGATCGCCCACGGCGAAGCCGCCGCGCAGGTGGCGCTTCAGATCGGTGATCTTGCCGGTGAAGACGTGCCGCCCGCCTTCCAGCGCGCAGACCGTCGCGACCGGATCGTCGCCGTTGCGGCGCGCGTCCAGCACCGCCCGCCCGAGGCGGATTGCCTTGGTGTAGCTCTGGGGGATGGCATTCTGGCGCACGAAGCTCGCCGGCATCGGGGCCGTGGCCAGCATGGCCGCCCCGCCCTGCGCCACCACGCAGGCCCGTGCCATGCGCTCGTGGAACACCTCGGAGACCGCGTGCTGGAAGACCACGCGGTTGCCGTGCAGGTCGCACATCACCGAAGGGGTCGAGCTGTGGCCGTAGATCGAGAAGGTGGTCATCTGCATCTCGGGGAAGGCCCGGCCCATGCCGTCACAATCCAGAACCGGCAGGCCTCCGAGTGCCGCCGTGACCAGCGGGTTCATCGAGTTGGCGCCGCCGATCTCCTCGCAGACGATGGCGTCCATCTTGCGACCGGTGAGCTCTTCCATGCCCTGCAGGCAGCGCAGCCCCTCGCGGCCTTCGCGGATCCGCTCGGTGCCCACCACCGGTGCGCCGATGCCGCCGATGGACATGCACAGCGCGTCATCGGCGATCTTTTCCGTGGAGAGGATGGTCATCTTGTAACCCGCCTTCATCGCCTCGCGGGTCAGCAGCTTGCCCTGGTAGGGGTTGCCGCCGCCACCGGTGCCGAGGATCCCGGCACCGACTTCCAGCGCCTCGAGATCGTCGAGTGTCAGCTCCCACAGGTCGGCGGGATCGTAGGTCAGCTCACGGGTATCAGGCATTTTCGACTTCCATTTCTGCGAGGGCACCCATCTCACCCACGACCTTCACGTGGATGCGGGTGGCATTGCCGGGCAGGTAGGCGAGGGGCATGTCCTCGCGCTCGATCACCTCGATTGTCTCGGCGACGGCCCCGGCGGCGATGGCTTGGGCCCGGGCTTCCGCCTCGGCCTCGGCCAGAGCGCTGTCGCGGGTGACGCCATCGGTCAGGCTGAAGATCCGGTCGGTCTCGCCCGAGATCTGCGCGATCGCCGCGCCCACCGCGTTGGCCACGGCGAAGTTCTCGGGACGGATCACCTTCAGATCGCCGATCTGGTCGGGCATCAGCACCGAGCCGCCGCCGACCGCGATCACCGGCACCGGCTCGGCCGAGATGCGCGCTCGCTCGACGCAGGTTTCGAACATCTCGGTCATACGGGCCGCCGCCGCCGCGACCAGCGCGGGATCGAGGCTCGCCAGCAGCGCGGCATCGCCGATCTCGGCCTTGCCGGTGGCCACGGCGATGTCTGTCGCGGTCAGGGTCTGGCCGCCGAAGACCAGCGCCTCCTGGCGGACACGGTAGCCGACGGACTGCGGGCCGATCACCACGCTCTCGGGGGCTCCTTTCACCAGCGAGCCGCCACCGAGGCCGATGGAGAAGACGTCGGGCATGCGGAAGTTCGTGCGGACCCCGCCGATGTCCACCGAGGTCGAGGCCTGCCGGGGGAAGCCGTGCGACAGCGCGCCGACGTCCGAGGTGGTGCCGCCCACGTCGACCACGATCGCCTCCTTGAGGCCGGTCAGGAAGGCGGCGCCGCGCATCGAATTGGTGGGGCCCGAGGCGAAGGTCAGCACTGGGAAGGCGCGGACCGTGTCTGCGGCCATCAGCGTGCCGTCGTTCTGGGTGATGAAGAAAGGTGCCTTCACGCCCGCCTGCTCCAGCGCGTGGCCAAAGGCCTGCACCGTCTTGTCCGCCAGCCGCAGCAGCGAGGCGTTCATGATTGCGGCGCTTTCCCGCGCCAGCAGGCCGTGACGGCCGATGTCGCGCGACAGCACCACGCTGAGGCCGGGGCATTCTTCGAGCAGGATGTCGCGGGTGCGCAGCTCCATCGTGTCGTTCACGCCGGAGAAGACCCCGGTGACCGAGGCCGCCCGGATGCCCTTCGCGCGGATTTCACCGGCGATCCTGCGGATTTCGTTTTCATCAAGCGGCGACAGCACACGGCCGTCGAACTCGTAGCCGCCCTTCACCTGATAGCCGTGATTGCCGACCATCTCGCGGATGTCTTCGGGCCAGTCGACCATCGGCGGCAGACCCGCGCCCGAAGGCAGGCCGAGGCGGATGGCGGCCACCGGGTCGAGATGCCGGCGCTCGATCACCGCATTGGTGAAATGGGTGGTGCCGATCATCACCGCACCGATACGGGCGCGGTCGATGCCCGAAGCCGCGATCACCTGCTCCAGCGCCTCGAACACGCCCGAGGTCACGTCCTCGGTGGTCGAAGCCTTGATCCCTGCAAGGACCTCATTGCCCTTCAGCACGACGGCATCGGTATTCGTGCCGCCTACGTCAATTCCTACGCGATACACCAAAGGCTCCTTCATCAATCAGTGGTTTTGACCAGAAAGGCTGCGCGCTCTTCCGGGCTCACCGCGGGCTTTTGGCGTTCCTCATCGTCGGTAACGACCGGGATCGCCGCGATCAGCGCGCGGGTATAGGGATGTTTCGGGTCGGCGAAGACCTCGGGCGTCGTGCCTTCCTCGACGATTTCGCCGCGCAGCATGATCGCGAGGCGCGAACAGAAATTGCGCATCAGCGACAGGTCGTGCGAGATCATGAAGTAGGTCAGACCCAACTCTTCGCGCAGTTGCAGCAACAGCTCGATGACGGTCTTCTGCACCGACACGTCGAGCGCCGCCGTCGGCTCGTCGAGGATCAGCACCTTGGGCTCGGCGGCCAGCGCACGGGCGATGGCAACGCGCTGTTTCTGCCCGCCCGACAGCTCATGCGGATACTTCGCGAGGTAGGACACCGGCAGGCGCACCAGCTCCATCAGCTCGGCCATGCGCGCGTCGCGCGCCGCGCCTGACAGCCCGGCGTATTTCAGCGGAAGCCCGAGGCTCTGCTTCACCGTCCGCTTGGGGTTCAGCGAGGTGCCGGGGTTCTGGTAGACGATCTGCGCCAGCGGGCGGCCGGGGTTCGGCGTGCCGTCCACGGAGACGCTGCCGAAGGTGGGGCGCGACAGCCCCATCATCATCCGCGCCACGGTGGTCTTGCCTGAGCCCGATTCCCCCGCGAGGCCGAAGATCTCGCCCTCGCGCAGGGTGATCGTCACGTCCTTCACCGCGGTGAAGCGCTTGCTCTGGCGGCCGAACTGCTTGCCGAGCCCGGTCGCGCTGACGATGGGCGCCTGCGCGCTGATCTGCTGGGTCTGCACCCGAGGGCCATAGAGTGGCGGCACGGCGTCGAGCAGCCCGATGGTGTAGGGGTGTTCGGGCGCCGAGAGGATCTTCGCGCAGGGCCCGGCTTCGACGATATCGCCATGGCGCATGACCACAACGCGGTCGGCCACCTTGCGGACCACCCCGAGGTTGTGGGTGATCATCAGCAGCGCCATGCCTTCCTCAGCCACCAGAGTATTGATCAGGTTGAGGATCTCGTCCTGCGTGGTGACGTCAAGAGCGGTGCCCGGTTCGTCGGCGATCAGCAGCTTCGGCTGGTGCAGCAGCGCGAGGCCGATCAGCACACGCTGGCGCATGCCGCCCGAGAGTTCCGACGGATAGGCGTTCATCACCCGGTCCGGATCGGCCAGCTGTACGCGGCGCAGCACGGCGGCGATGCGGGCCCGCCGGTCGGCGCGGCTCGATTTCACCCCCTCGCGGCTGTCGGCGAAGCGCAGCACGTCGTCGAGGTGGGTGCCGATCTTGAACACCGGATTGAACGACGACAGCGGGTCCTGCATGATCAGCGAGAAGGCCGACCCTTTCAGGGCATCGCGCTCGCCGCGCGGCAGCTCGAGCACGTTGCGCCCCTCGACCTCGATGCGGCCGGCGCTCACCGTCGCATTGCGCGGCAGCGTGCCGAGGATCGCCTTGGCGGTGACCGACTTGCCCGAGCCGGTCTCGCCGATCAGCGCAACGCGCTCGCCCGCGCCGACGGTGAGGGAGATGTCGCGGAGCACCTGACGGGTCTGGCCGTAGGAGGTGAACAGGACGTCGAGTCCCTCGACTTTCAGAAGTGCGTCGCTCATCTCAGCCCTCCATATCGAACATGTCGCGCAGACCGTCGCCCAGAAGGTTGAAGCCGAGCGTGACGTAGAGAATGACCGCCCCCGGGCAAAGCACCTCCCACCAGAAGTCGGGCATGAACTGCCGCCCGTCGGCGACCATCGAGCCGAGGTCCGGGGTCGGGGGTTTCACGCCGAAACCGAGAAAGCTCAGCGTCGCGCCGAAGAGGATCACGAAGGCCGCGTCCAGCGTCGTCTTGACCGAGATCACCGACACGCAGTTGGGCAGGATCTCGCGGAAGAGGATGTGCATCGGGCCGGCCCCTGCGATGCGTGCGGCCTCGATGAAGTCCTCGGACGCCACCGATTTCGACACCGCGTAGATCAGCCGTGCATGCCACGTCCACCACAGCAGGGTGATCGCGATCATCGCGTTCATCAGCGTGGGCTCGAGCAGGTTCGACACGGCCAGCGCCATCACCAGCGGCGGCATCGCCAGCATGACGTTGGTCAGCCCGGTGATGATCCGCTCGGTCCAGCCGCCGAAATAGCCCGCGGCGAGGCCGAGCACCGTGCCGATCGGCACCGAGATCCCGAGCACGCCGATGACCAGCAAGAGCGAGATGCGCAGACCGAAGACGGCGCGCGAGAAGATGTCACGCCCGACCTTGTCGGTACCGAACCAATGCGTCGCATCCGGCGGCAGGTGGCGCGCGCGGAAGTTCACCACGGCGCCCACGTCCTCTGGCTTTGGAGTGATATAGGGCGCGAGGATCGCGAAGATCACCGCCGAGAGCACGATCAGGCTGCCGATCACCGCCGCGGGATTGCGGCTGAAGCGGTACCACATCATGTAGCTTGCGCTCAGGTCCTTGTTCGCTCCGTCCAGAGCCATCTTAACCTCGGCCATCAGCGGGCCTCCTTTCGGCGCATGCGGGGATCGATGATGGCGATCAGCACATCGACGATCAGGTTGGCGACGATGAAGAACAGGCCTGACACCAGCACGACTGCTGTGACCGCGTTCAGGTCCTTCTGGAGGATCGCGTTGAGCCCGTAGGAGGCGAAGCCGCCCCAGGAGAAGACCATCTCGATGACGAAAGCGTTGCCGATCAGCGAGGCGAACTCGAGCCCCATGATGGTCAGCGGCGCGATCGACGAGAGCTTCAGCAGGTAGCGGAAGATGATCACCCGTTCCGGCACGCCGAAACTCTGCAGCGTGAGCACGTGATCCTTGCGGCGGTTCTCGAGCATCGCCGAGCGGGTGATGCGGGTGATCTGACCGATCCCGGCCATCGACAGGGCGACGGCGGGCAGCGCAAGGTGTTGCAGCGCCGAGACGAAGACGTCCATCCGCCCGGCGAGCAGCGAATCCACCAGCATCAGCCCGGTCGGCCCGCCGGCAAAGCCGAGGCTGTGATCCATCCGCCCGATGATCGGCCAGTCCCCGAAGTAGCGCGCGGCCAGAAGCTGGAGCGAAATGGCGAAGAGAAAGCTCGGAATGGTCACGCCGACGAGCGAGAACAGCCGCCCGACGTGGTCGACCCAGCGATCGCGGAAATGGGCGGTCATGACGCCGAGCGGAATGGCCACGGCGAACATGATGATGACCGCCACCAGCACCAGCTCGACCGTCGCCGGAACCGTCTGGCCAAGGTCCACCGTCACCGGCCGCTGCGACAGCAGCGACATGCCCAGATCGCCCTGCAGGGCGCGCGTCATGTAGGAGACGTATTGCACCGGCAGGGAGTCATCGAGCCCCATCTCGGTGCGCAGGGCGCTGACCTGTTCCGGCGTGGCGGTGGGGCCCAGTGCCATGCGGGCAGGGTCGCCCGGCACCACCCGGGCCAGAACGAAAATCATGATCGAGAGCACGACCATCACCAGCACGAAAGTGCCGAGTCGGGTCAGGATCGCTAAGAACGGGTTTTGCTGCATCAGCCGGAAACCTCCCGGTTGGTCTCTTTCGGCGGACTATTCTGCAGCGTCGAGGGTTCGACAATTTGGGTCTGGTATGGGTTTTAATAAAATTGGTATAGGTTTATGAATGTTTCTCCATCCCTCCCCGCCCGCAAGAATCTTGCGCAAATCGCTGATCGAGCGCGTCCTGAGCGATCAGACCGGCACGATTTTCCTGCGCGCGCCCGCCGGCGCCGGGAAATCGGTCTTGATGCGCGACGCAGCGGACCAGATGGGGGCCTCGGTCTGCGTGCTGCATACCCCGCGCGAAAGCGATGTGCAGAACGGCTGGCTGTTCTGGGATGTGCCGAGCTCGGCGCGCACCGCGCGCTTGCCGGCTCAGGTGGCGGAGAGCGTCGAGCACCTGGTGATCGCGCACCGTCCCAGCCAGAAGATCACCGGCCTTGCTCGGCGGCTCCTGCACGGCGGCACACAGACGCTTGATGCGCGCGCGCTGAGCTTCAGCGCCGCAGAGATTGGCACCCGCCTGCCCGCGGCCCTGACGCGGCGGCTTCTGGAAAGCTACGCCGGCTGGCCGGCGTTTCTGCCGCTCGCGGCGACGCCTGACCCGGACCTGGCCGCGGCCTACGTCGGCGAGACCTTCCTCGCGCAGCTCTCTCCCGCGCCCACGACCCGGTTGTCGATCTGGCTCGAAGACCCGACCCCGGGCCCCGACGACGACTGGTGCGACGCGCTGCCGCCCTTCCTTCTCAGCGCTCCCGACGCCCAATCCGCCCTGACCGAGGCCCTGCGCAGGGCCGTGGCCGCGCGGATCGAAACCTTCTCCAACTCCGGCTCGGTCGCCGAGGTCGCCACCGCCCTCGAGGCCGCCAACCGCCCGCTCGCCGCCATGGCGCTGCTGCTCGACCACGGGCACGAGGCCCATGCTGCGCAGATCCTTGCGCATTCCCGCGGGCTCGAACTGATCTACGAGTCAAACCTCGACGAGTTCAGCCGGATCGTCCTGCGCTTCTCTCCGGAAGTCGTTGCGACCAACGAGACGGTGCTCTTCGCGATCACCCGCACCTTGATGAAACAGGGCGAGTTCCAGCGCGTCCGGCAGCTGGTCGCCAAGCACCTTGGCTCGGACTATCTCGACCCGCTCAAGGTGCTGTCACGCGGGACGCGGTTCTCCTTCGCGGCGCGCCGCTTTCGCCTGAACATGATGATCAGCGAGGACATGACGCCCTCCGACGCGATGCTGCAACGGCTCGGCGAGTTCATGGCCGACTACCCGGTGGGCGACGATCAGAAATGGGCGGCGTTCTACAACGCTCTGCTGGAATTCGAGATCCGGCGCCGGAACTTCCGCGAGGCCGAGGCCGCCGCCGCCCGCGCGCTGATCTACTTCCGCAAGATCGGGGGCCATCCGCTGCTCGAGTTCTTCATCCATCTGCACCTGACCGTGCTGCACCTGACGAACGGCGACGTCCGGCTGGCCCGCCCCGCCGCGCGCATCGCGCGAGATAAGTTGCAATCCGTCACGCATCCGGTCGAACAGGAATTCCGGATGCTGCATCTTGCGGAGGCGGCGCTGGCCTACGAGGAGGGCCAGCCCCAGAAACTCGTGACCTTTGTCGAGCAGGAGTTCGACGTCTTCGCGCGTGCCGAAATCTGGCCGAGCCTGTTCCATTTCGCGATCCATTATGCGTCGCAGGCGGTGATGGACCACTACCCCGCCAGCATCCGGCCCGGGTTCCTCGACGGTCTGTGGCTGCACCTTGCCGAGCGGATGGACCTGCTGCAGGCCGTCCAGATCCGCACCGCCGCCGCCTATCAGAACGAGGGCCGCATCGGCGAAGCGGCCGCCACGCTGCAGAGCCTGCGCGCCACGCAGAGTGTCCCGACCGAGGAGATGACCCCGGTTTGGCTGGCGCAGCTCAACGACCGCAACGCCATCGCGCTGGCTATGGCCCGCCTGCGCTGCCTCGTCGAGGACCCCGCGCCCGGTCCTGACATCGACCGCCAACTCGCTGCGCTCGAGAGCAACCCGAAAGCAACCTTGCGGGAAACCGTCGCGCTGAAGATCTGGCGTGCCCACCTTGCCCACAAGCGCCGCGACACCGCCGGCGCTCGGAGCCAGCTGCAGGCCGCGCTTCTGTCGGCCTCCCGGCTGGGCTGTTTCGGCGTGCTTTCCGAGCAGCGGATCTTCCTTGCGCCGCTGCTGCGCGAGGCGCGCATTCGCCAGCATCTCGAAACCGCACCGGACATACGCGCAACCCTGTCGAAATACGCCGCGTCCATCTCGACGCCCAAGGCCAAGGCGCGCGCCGGGGGGCTGACCGAACGCGAGGCCCAGCTCTTGCAGCTGATTGCCGGGGGCTACCCCAACAAGCGCATCTCGCAAGCGTTGAATATCGCGCAGCCGACCGTGAAGTTTCACCTGTCCCGGCTTTACGCGAAGCTCGGAGCGAAGAAACGAAGCGAAGCTATCCAGGCGGCCAATGCACTTGGGTGGCTGTGATCGGGCAAGCGCGTTTTGGCGCCTCTGCGCGCAGCCTGCGGGCGCGTCATTGGTATCGTAACCCGCACCAACCTGATCGGCGGATCAGGCGTTCCGAGCGGGGTGACGATGACGTAGGAGACAACTCGAAGCTTGAATTCTTCCATCATTCTTGACGATGCACTGAGGTGGACCCCATTTCCCGGACAGGTTTGCGGCGCTGCTGAGCTTGGCTGGTGATCATGCTGCCGCCTTGGGGCCGGGGCCCTGATGGGCCTCAACCGGTGTTCTGCCTTCAAGTGCCGAATGCGGGCGCTCGGTGTTGTAGAAGGTCATCCACTTGCCGATGCCTGCAAGGATCGCCCCAAGCGCCACCTTCGCCTTGAACGCGGCGCCGTAAGTCTTTCGTTTGCCAGCCACGCTGTTCTTCCTCGTCATCGTTGGCGGCAAGCTTAGCAGGGTGTCCGGTTTTCGGGGACACCCTCATCCAATCGAAGACCCCGCCGACGCAGCGAAGATTATGCTTGCCAACGAGGGGGCATCCACAGACGCGCATCAAGGCGCGCGCGCATCCGCCATCTCGCGAAGATGCACGCCAAGCATCAAGAGCGCCGGCCAGAACATATAGGCCTCGATCTCGAGGTTCTCTCCGAAAGAGAGCAGGATCAGCGTCATCAGAATACCCAGCGGGAGGCGACCGCGCGGATGGCGGGTTGCGTCAGCGACGACGACCACGAGATGTGCCACCAGCGGCACGAAAAGCGCGCCGAAACCCACCAGCCCCTTTACGAAGAGCAAACCGAACCAGGTGTGATGGCTGCCGATGGGCATGTATTCGACGAGATGCGGGCCCGGCTGCACGGTCCCGTGCCCAAACCATGGCGCCTCTTCCCGCCACCGCTCGAAGGCGATGCGTTGCAGAGCCTCGCGCACCCGTGTGCTGTCGGCACGAGCGCCCTTAAAGGCCGCGACGCTCGCCTGGGCGCTCGTGAGGAGCCATGTGCCCAACACCGCAAGAGATGCAGTGGCGCCAGAGAGCGCCAGCCAAGCCGCACTGCGCAGAACCTGCGGCAGCATGCGGGGCCCGATCGTGCAGGCCACCAGCCCGACGAGACCCATCCGCGATTTCGAGGCGAGGATCGTGAGCAGGCCGGCCCCGACCCCCGCCGCCATCCAGCCACGATGCCTTTCCTCGAGCGCAAAGAGCACCATGACCACGCCAAGCAGTGCCGCGAAGGGAGACCAAGGGAGATAGAACTGCCAGCGCGGTGTCCATGAGGCGGGATCATAGGTGAAGAAATAGACCGAAAAATACTCTGGCCCCGGCCCTCCGATGGCTTTCAGCGGTGAGGTGAAGATGCGTTCGGGCATACCTATGTAAGGCGCGGCGAGCAGCACCGGCGCGAGCACCAGCGTCCAAAAACCGATGGCGCATTGTCCGCGGATCAAGACTTCGCGGCGGATCGGCAGCACGGCGCCCGCCAGGATGAAGAGCGCAACCAGCGCCCAGCCCTTGGCCCAGCCGATCGAGGACTTGATGGTCTGCTTGAGACCCAGCCCCCAGCCCAGGTGCCCGCCCCAGAGCGCGACCAGCATGACCAGCATGCCCGCGAGCCAGAGCCAGACCAAAGCCGGAACCGGCCCCGTTGCGCGCAGATCAGGGCGGATCGCCGGTCCCAAGTAGAGTGCCAGCACCGCCATGCCTGCGAAGGTCCAGCCCAGCACCGGACCGACCACGTAGAGCGCGCCCATCCCGTAGAACACCCATGTCATCACCATGACGCGCCAGGCCAGGGCCTCGGGCGGTGACATGGCGTCGGGCCGGCCCCGCCCGGTCACGGCGCACCGAGGGGACGGGCGAGGATGCGCCCGATCAGCGGACGGCGGATCCAGGCGAGGAACAACCCCAAGAGCAGCATCATAGTCGCCGCCCCCCCGGCCGCGAGCGCCAACTTGCGATTGGGCGAGGTCGGCCGGTCTGGCAACGAGGGGTTCTCCAGGACCTGCACCAGCGGGTAGGAGGCGTAGATGTCGGCCTTGCTGGATTGGCTGCGCGCGATGGCCGAGGCGAAAACCGCTTCGGCCACCGAGAAGTCGCGCTGCATGTCCTCGAGCCGCGCCGCGACGGGTGCCAGCTTGTTCAGACGCGCGGTCTCGGCATCGAGGCGGCGCGCCACCGTATCGCGTTCGGAGAGCAGACCCTCGCGCGCGGCCTCTTCGCGGACAAGCTCCGCGAGCAGCTCGGCCCGCGCTCCGGGCTGCGCGAGATCGAGCGCCGCCACCGCGTCAGCCGAGAGGCCGGTCAGGGCCATGGCGCGCGTGCGGGCCATGGTCCGCGCCGCGTCGAGCGCCGCGCGCGCGGCGGTCACCTCGGGGTGGCGCAGGCCATATCGAGCCCCCGCCTGCGCCAGCGCCGCGGTGTGCAATGCGATTTCGTCCAGCAAAGCCGTGTAGTCGGCATCGGCGTAGAGCTTGATGCTGACCGCTGCTTGCTCGGGCGCGATGCCCAGGCTGCGTGAGAGCGCGGCAACAGCTTCCGTCTTCTGCGCGACGTTCGAGGCGAGCCCGGCCAGATCTGAACGCAGATCGTCCGCCGCGGCGACGAGCCGATCGTATTGCGCCGAGGACACCAAGCCGGTTTCAGCCTGGAGCGCAGCGATGGTCTGCCGTGTGTCGGCGACCGAGCCGCGATAGTCCTCGATGGCCGACAGCGCCCCGGCCTCGCGCACCGACAGCTCGTCAACGCGCAGCGCGTCAACCTCGGTGAAGAACGCTTGGCGCAGCGCCTCGGTGCGGTCACGGGCGTCTTCGGGGGTGGGACCCTTCATCTGCACCCGGATCAGCCCGGTTTGGTCCACAAGTTCGACCTTTGGCCGCCCGATGGCTCGCGGCTCTTCTCCCAGCGTGGTCGCCGCGGCATCGACGATGCGGTCGGCGCTGAGCAGGCGCTTGTAGGTTTCGGTCGGGCTGATCGCGTTCGAGGAGAATGCCGAATTGGCGTAGGAAGACGCCTGCCCGATATCGGCGAGGTTCAGCGACGCCGCTGCGCCGGAGCCGGGCAGGATCAGCGACATCTCGGAGCTGAAGCTGAGCGGCGCCTTCCTGAGGTAGGTTGTGATCGGGCCCCAGATCGCCACCGCCCCCAGCGACGCGAGGATCAGGTAGCGCGGCAGGCGGACGAGGTCGCTCGGCCGTCCGCCGCCGAAGATCCGCCCCAGCGAGAGCTCGCGCGGTGGCGTGCGCAGCAGGCCGGGGATCGGGGCGTGTCGGCGGGCGGACCCGCTGGCGGTGATGTCGGACATGGAAGCTCTCCTACATCCGACAGTCTATCGCGCCCTCCCCTCCGGGGTCCCCTGCGCCGCCGGATAGCAGAGCACCGTGAGGGCGAGGCCGGCTGGCTGATGGCATCGCCCCACTATCCGAAGGGATCGCGACGCAGGACCCCTCAGGCGAGACCGACCTCCCGCGCGATCAGCGCGGCCTGGGTGCGGTTCGACGCGCCGATCTTGCGATAGAGCGTCTTCACGTGGAGCTTGATGGTCGGCTCCTGCAGGTCGAGGTCTCGGGCGATCTCCTTGTTCGACTTGCCTTCGGTCAGACCTTTGGCGACCTGCTGCTCGCGGCGCGACAGCTTCTCGGCCAGCGGGTGGAGTTCCCGCGTTTCGGGACCGCTCATGAACTCGAGGGGCGCGTAGACCTCGCCCATGGCCATGAATCGCACCGCGTTCACCAGCCGTCGCGCGGTCAGCGTCTTGGGGATGAAGCCGCAGGCTCCCATTGCCAGCGCCTTCTCCGCGACCTCGCGCCGGGCCTCACCAGAGATCAGCGCCACCCGGGGCTGCTCCGGGCGGGCAAGCAGGCGCTCGAGGCCGGACAGGCCGGCCATCTGCGGCATGTTGAAATCCAACAGGACGAGATCGAACGGTCCGTCCTGGCGGCTCGGCACGCGGATTTCGTCCCCGGTGACGAGCATCACGTCGACCACGTTCTCGCCCTCGAAGACACCGCGCATGTCGAGCTTGTAGAGCTGCCCGCCGCGCCGCAGTTCAATCGCCGAGATATCGGCATCGGGCCGCACGCCACCGGCGGCGCGCAGCGCGGCGGAAAGGTTGCGCGCCTCGGTCGAGGCACCCATGGCACTGATCCGCACGCCGTCGCGTTGGTCCGCCCCGAGTGCGCCGACCTCGATCCGGTGCGGCTCGAACACCGCGCCGGAGACGCCGACGCTGACCGGGGCGAGATCGAGAACCCTGACAGAGATGCGCGGCCTGTCGCCGTAGAATTCCTCGGCGATGAGAGCGGCGGCGAGACGGTCCTCGATTTCGTCGACGGTGCGACCCTGCGCCGGGATCGCGTCGAGGAAGGGCAGCCGGATCGTGCCGTCGCGCGACACCTCGTAGGAGCCGTTGAAGGTCTCGTCCTGCTCGACCCTAATGTCGAGAAGATCGCCCCGCGTGAGCCGCTCGCCACGCAGCGAGGCCGCGGCGAGGCCGCTGCCCTTGCCGTCGCCTCCGCCGAGCGGGGCGCGGCACGACTGGGCATTGATCGCCGGGGAGCGGAGGAACTGGGCGTTGGCGCGACTGACCTCGGGCTCGCGCCACTGCGCCTGGTAATCGCGGCCCTCTGCCACCAATCCAAGATTGTCGGGCCTGTCGTAGCTGGCGCAGCCACTTGCCGCCATGAGCGCGAGAATCGAGGCTGCCTTTAGACTTGGCTGGAACACGCAAACTCTCCGTCGGAACTAAGGGGCCGGTAAGGTCCAATTCCAGTGTTAGGCAATCTCGTCGGGCGGATCCACGTTCCCGCTAGGGTTGACGCCATATCCCATCGGATTGCCGGCTGTCCGTGGGCAGCATGCAACTGTCCGCCCGCGCAGGCGACGCCGCGGCCCGCCATGCGGCAAGTTCGTGGAACCAGATACCAAAGGTTCCGCCAATGCCCTTGCCCCATGCCCTTCTCGCGCTCACCGGAGTTCCGCTCGTGCGGAACCTGCTGTCCTACGGCGCGTCGGAAGTTGCGGCGAAGGCCTCGCGCCTGCTGGTCGTCATCGCCGTGTCGCGCACCATGGAGGCTGAGGCCATCGGCCTCGCAGCGGCGGCGCTCGCGGCGGCGGATATCCTCAAGGCGCTGACCGAGAACGGCGTGGGGCAGCGCATCATCGCCGCCCCCGAACACCGGCTTGAAGCCACCTGCGAGACCGCGCGGAGGATTTTCACGCTCTGGTGCGCCGGGCTTTTCGGGCTGCAGCTGCTGGTCGCCGGTCTGGTCGTTGCGCTTGGCGGCAGCGTCTTTGTCGGTGGCCTGATCGCGCTGCTGGCGCTCGAGTACCTCTTCATGCCCGCCGGGCTCGTGCAGGCGGCCCTGGCCATGCGCGAGGGCAAGATGCGGCAGACCGCCGCCATCGCCGGCGGACAGGTGGTGGGTGCAAACCTCATGGCGGCGCTGCTCGCGCTCTTCTGGCCCGGCGCGCTGGCACTGGTGCTGCCGCGCATCCTCGCCGCGCCGATCTGGCTGGTCTGCATGCGCCGCCTTCGGCCCTGGAGAGCGGCGCAGAGCACCATAGGCGCGCCAATCTCCGAGTTCAGCCGCTTCGGGGCCGCAGTTCTGGGCATCGAGATCGTCAAGGCCCTGCGCATGCAGGCCGACAAGCTGCTCATCGGCCTTCTTATGGGGCCCGAGATGCTCGGCCTCTACTTCCTCGCCTTCAATGCCGGGCTCGGCCTTGCCTCGTCTTTTTCGGTGGCGCTTTCGGTGGTGATCTTCCCGCATCTCTGCCGCGCCACGGACCGGGCCGAGGCGCTGCGTCAGGGCATCCTGCTGAGCCTTGCGGTGATCGCCCCGGCCGTGGCGCTGCAGGCCGCACTGGCCCCCGTCTACGTGCCGCTGCTCTTTGGAGCCGGGTGGGAAGGCATCGCCGAGGTGGTGAGCATCCTGTGCCTTGCGGCCATCCCGATGAGCCTCTGGTCGGGCGCCGCCGGCTGGCTGCGCGCCGAGGGGCGCACCGGCGAGGAGCTGCGCGCGACCATGCTGCTCACCGGCGCGCTGCTTCTGAACACGGTCGTCATGTCGCCTTTCGGCCTGACCGCGCTGGCCTGGGGCTATCTCGCCACCGCCTGCCTCACCATGGGTGCGGCGTCCCTTCCCGCCCTCGTTGCCGGCTTCGGCCCGCGCCCCCAAAGGAGCTGACCCATGCCCCGCTTCTCGATCATCGTGCCCTGCTATCAGGCCGCCAAGACCATTGACGACACGCTCGCCAGCCTGCGCGCGCAGACGGTGACCGACTGGGAGGCGCTCTGCGTCGACGATGGATCCACCGATGCGACCTACGCGCTGCTGCGTACCGCCGCCGCGACGGACCCGCGTATCCGCGTGTTGGAGAACCCGGGCAAGGGCCCGTCGGACGCCCGCAACCATGGGGCCGCGCAAGCATCCGGCGAACTCCTCGCCTTCTGCGACGCCGACGACCTCTGGGCAGCGGACAAGCTGGCCGCGCTGGAGGCCGCCTTTGCCGACCCGGCCTGCGACGGCGCCTTCGGCAGGGTCTCCTTCTTCGAGCGCCGGGCGGAGGATGCGCGCTCGGTCTCCAGCGTTCCCTCCGCGCCGCTGAGCATCCCGATGCTCCTGGGCGAGAACCCGGTCTGCACGATGTCCAACATCGCGCTTCGGGCAAGGGTGTTTGCCCAGAGCGGGGGACTGCGCCGCGAGATGGTCCACAACGAGGATCTCGACTGGCTGATCCGTCTCGTGGGCATCGGCGCGCGGATCGACCCCATCGACAGGGTCCTCGTACACTATCGGGTCTCGCGAAGCGGGCTCTCTGCCGACATCGAGCGCATGCGCGCGGGCCGGGCCATGGCGCTGGACAGCGCGGCACGCTTCGGCTTCCAGCCGGACGCGCAGGCCGAGGCGGTGCATCTGCGCTACCTCGCGCGCCGGGCGCTGCGCGTCGGTCTTGGTGGCACCACCGCGCTCGGCCTCGCGCTGCGGGGTCTCGCGCTTGCCCCGGCCCGCTTCCTGACCCCGATGCACCGCGGCTGCGGCACGCTCGCCGGTGCCTTGATCGCGCCCGCCCTGCCCGCGCCGATGCGCCGCGCCCTGTTTTCACGCTGAGACATACTCCGAGGAGCCGTTCCATGTCCCATGTTCGCCACGCCCCGCTCGCCCCGATTGCCTCTGTCGTCGTGCCCGCCTTCAACGCCGCGGCGACGCTGGAGCAGACGCTCGCAAGCCTCAGGCTGCAGACCTGCCAAGGGCTCGAGATCATCGTGGTGGACGATGGCTCGACCGACGACACGCCGATGATCGCCCAGGCTGTCCGCCGGCAGGACCCGCGCGTGCGGATCGTGAGCCAGGCGAACCGAGGCCTCGCCGGAGCGCGCAACAGCGGCATCGCCGCAGCCCGCGCAGACTATATCGGCTTTTGCGATGCCGATGACCAATGGGCCCCCGGCAAGCTCGCCGCGCATGTCGCGCATCTGGAGGCGAACCCGCTCGTCGGCCTTTCGTTCAGCGGCTCGCAGCTCATGGACGAGACCGGCGCGCTCATGCGGCGTGCCCAGAAGCCGCGGCTGACAGGCATCGGCGCGGCGCATGTGTTCAAGCGCAATCCAATCGGCAACGGCTCCGTGCCCGTGTTTCGTCGCACCGCGCTCGAGGATATCGCCTGGCGCCCCGAGGGTGAGCAGCAGCGCGACTGGGTCTTTGACGAGACCTTCCGGCAGTCCGAGGATATCGAATGCTGGCTGCGCCTCGCGCTGAGCACCGACTGGGAGATAGAGGGTATCCCCGGCCTTCTGACACGCTACCGGATCACTTCGGGCGGTCTGAGCGCGGCGACCGACCGCCAGTTCGCGGCCTGGGAGCGTATGGTCGAGAAGCTGACACCGCTCGATCCGCAGTTTTTTGGCCGCCATGCACCCGCCGCGCGCGCCTACCAGCTTCGCTACCTCGCGCGGCGGGCGGTCAGCGACGGACGCGGCGCCGAGGCGCGGAGGCTGCTGCGCCGCGCGCTCGCAAGTTCCCCCCGGCCGTTGATCGAGGAACCGATCCGCTCGTGTGTCACCCTCGTCGCGGCGACTTTGGTCGACCGACCGCTGGGGCGCGCCCTGCACCGGATGGCCACGCGGCCTGCCCCGGCCTGATGCCCTTGGCGCGAGATCCCCACGAAAACACCAAGGAGCCAGCCCGATGACCTTCTTCAGACCCCCTGCCCCGAGCGCGTCCCTTGATCGGAAGCGCGTGATCCACCTCGTCGACGACACCACGCCCGGCGGCGTCATGCGGTATCTCGATTTCCTGAAAAGCGATGCTGCGCTCGCCGAGGCGGCGGAGCATATCCTGCGCCCGGTCAGTCGCGGCGAGATCGGTCGGCTGTCGCTGGACGCCGAGGTCATCGTCTCGCACCTCTCGGTGAACTGGCGGGCCTTGCCCAGCCTCATTGCGCTGCGCGCCCGCCACGCCTCGGCACGGATGATCCATGTCGAACACAGCTACACCGCGGCTTTCACCGCGCTGAATGTGCCCAGTCGGGCGCGTTTCTTCACGCTCCTGCGAAGCGCCTACGCTCTTTTCGACAAAGTGGTGGCGGTGAGTGCCGCGCAGGGCGAATGGCTGCGCGCGCGTGGCCTCGTGCCATGGGACAGGCTCGAGATCATTCGCCCGGCTGTCGACCTCTCGGACTTTGCCTCTCTGCCGGCACCCCGCGCGCGGCCGCGCGTGATCGGTGCCTTCGGACGCCTCGACCGCCAGAAAGGTCTCGACACGCTGATCTTGGCCTTTCGCAAAATCCCCGGGCAAGACAAGACCCTGCGCCTCTATGGCGCCGGCGCCGATCTCGCCATGCTGAAATCGCTCGCGGCCGGGGATGCGCGCATCGAGTTCCCTGGCCATGTCGCGGTTCCGGCTCTGGCGATGGCCGAAGTCGATGTGGTGGCGATGCCGTCCCGCTGGGAGGCCTATGGCATCGCCGCACTCGAAGCGCGTGTTGCCGGACGCCCCCTGGTCGCCACGAGCATCGATGGATTGCGCGACCACGCTGGCCCCGGGGTCACACTGGTTCGGCCGGGCGCCGTGGACGAACTTTCGCAAGCGCTTCTAGAAAATGCGACCTCCAGCCAGACCTCTGATGAGCGCATCGCTCTCGCCGCCCTCGCAGAAACTGCAACGCGCGATGGCTGGCGCCGTCTGATCATGGAAGGTACCTGCTTGACCAGTGCTCGATTTGCCGAAGCTGAGATACCCTCGTTCGCCCGGGCAGCCGTGAATTGAGGCCCCCTTCGAGGCAATGGACCCTTGGGACCTTTGAGCATGTGATCGGGTGCGGTCATGCAGCCGGCCTCAGGGGTGCGGACTTCTGTTCGCGCACCGAGGCCGGCGAATATGCCGTGCTTGAATGGGTGGACTGACTCAACAACCGCCACCTGCTGGAGCTGAGCGGGAACGTCCCGCCAGCGTGAGCAGAGGCAGACTTCCACGCCGCTCAGGAACTTGAAGGCATCGCTGCGCAACAAGACGACATCAGCCTTCGGCATACTCGGAGCGGTTCACACGGCACAGTCCCGGTTTCAGCAGTGGAGGCCGTCCAAGACGAGGCCCATAACCGCCGCGGTGTCTTTCCACCGCGGCAGCTTCTGGCCCAGCACGCGGGAGCGACGGGCAAGTTCGTCCCGCGCCGCTTGGGACAGGAGCAGGGTCCGCAGGTGTCCGGCGAAGGCCGCGGGATCATCCGGGGCGGCCAGCAGCGCCGCCTGCCCGACGGTGCCGGGCACCGCGCCGGTGGCGCAGCTCACGATCGGCAACCCGTGACAGAGCGCTTCGGCGAGCGCCATGCCATATCCCTCGTAGCGGGTCGCGAGGGCGAAGATGCGCGCTTTGCGGTAGGCCTCGGCCAGCGCCGCGTCGGGCAGTTCTCCGGTCAGCGCGACCCGATTTCCAAGCCCGTGCTCAGCGATCAGAAGGGCCAGCTCGTCGGCAACCTCCGCATCATGTATTTTGCCAACGATCGAGGCCGTCCACTCCAGATCGGCGACGCGCGCAAGTGCGCGGATCAGTACGTCATGCCCCTTGCGCCGCGCCAGCAGGCCGACGGAGAGAATGCGCGGGCCCGCCTCGACGCGCAACAGATCGCGCGGCCCGTCATGTCCGGGCAGCGCCACGGTGATCCGCGCGGGGTCAGCGCCAAGACCGATGTATGTCTGTCGCGTGTGCGGGCTGGTGACGACGATCTCGGCTGCAAGCGAGAGGTTCGTTCTTTCCTGCGCCAGAAGATGCTGCGCAATATCCGCAGCCAGCCCCTGCTCCATCCCCATGGGATGATGCAGCATGGCCACCACGGGGCAGGTCAGACGGGCCAGCGCCTCGGCGCGCATCGCCGCGAAGACCAACCCGTCGAGGATGAGAGGCTGATCCGGCGGCAGGGCCTCCAGCACTTCCGACACCTCGCGGCGCAGCGCCGCGCTCTGTTCCGCCGCCGCCGCCCCTGCGGGCAGCGCGATGTGTGTCACGTGCCGGCCCACCGCCTGCAGTTCTTCCAACAGGCGGCGCTCGTAGATGAAGCCGCCGGTCTTCTGGCGGTGGTCGCCGGGGATTGCAAAGGCGCAGGGTCTCATCGAACAAGCTGCTCCGCGCTGGTACGGGCCAGAACCGCGCGCTCTAGTGCGGCCACCAGCGCATGGGCCAGCACCGCTGCCAGCCCGACGAGGGCGATGGCGCTCCAGAGCATGCCGTAATCCGAGGTCGAGGCCACCGTCGCCATGAGCGCGCCAATGCCGCGCCCCGTGGCCAGCCACTCGGCGGTGGTGACGGCGAGGATGGCGGCGGGGATGGCCATGCGCGCCGAGGCAAAGAAGGCTGGCAGCATGGCGGGAAGCTGCGCGCCAAGCAGCCGGCGCAGCGGGCTGGCGGCATAGACGTCGAAAAGGTCGAGCACCGCGCGGGGCGTGCGGGCGAGACCGTGCTGGCAGGCGATCAGCGTGGGAAAAAAGATCATCACCGCGACCACGGTGATGGTGCCCGCCGTGCCGCGCCCGAACGCCCAGACGATCAGCGGCCCCGTGGCGATGATCGGGATTGAGCGCAGCGCGATCGACAGCGGAAGCACCACCCGCGCGAGGCGCGGCAGAAGCGTCAGCAGCAGGGCCAGCCCCGCGCCCAGCCCCAGTCCCGCCAGATAGCCCGGCCCGGCCAGCGCCAGCGTCTCTCCGAGCGCCCCGAAGAGGCGCGCGCGCTGCGCCCCGGCACTGGCACCAGTGACCAGGTAGCTCCAGACATCCTCGGGGCGTTTTGCAAAGAAGCGCGGCACGCCGAAAAGCTCCATGCTGCCCTTCCAGATCAGCAGCGTCACGCCAAGCGCCAGCAGCGCCTGCGCGGGTGCGTCCCAAACTCGCCGGCCGCGCGCGACGGGCGGTGCCATGAGCACCTCGGGCGGGGCAAGGTCGAGACGTCGGCCAAGCGCGCCGACCGCCGCGAAGGCCAGCATGGAGACACCGGCCGCGATCACCGCGATGGCCCATGTCGCAGGTAGGTCGAGCGCCCGCAACGCCCGCACTGTCAGCACGCCAAGCCCGCGCTCGGCGCCGGTGAACTCGCCGACCATCGCCCCGAGAAAGGCCGCCGGGGCGGCGATCTGCAGACCGGCAACGAGGTAGGGCAGCGCCGCGGGCAGCCGGACTTCGCGCAGCGCGGTCATTCGTCCGCGTCCGTAGCTGCGCAGCAGGTCGAACCAGCCCTGCGGCGCGGCGCGCAGCCCCACCAGGACAGGCAGAAAGGTGGTGTAATAGACTGCCAGGGCCGCCAGCGTTACCTGCGGGCCGCTGCCCGGCCCGTAGAGCACGCGCAGGATCGGCCCCGTGGCCACGAGCGGCAGGCAAAAGACCAGCAGCGCCAACGTCGAAAGAAGCCTTTCGCCGCGCGGCACCAGCACCGCCAGCAGCGCCAGCAGCACCCCGGCGAGATTGCCCCAGAAGAACCCGAGCGCCGCCGAGGCCAACGTGGTGCCCAGTGCCCGCCAGAGCAGCCCGGCGTTGTTGGCCGCATAGGCGACGATCTGGCTCGGTGCCGCGATGATGAAACTGCCCGCGGTTGCGCGGGCGGCGCCCTCCCAGATCAGCAGGACCAGCAGCAGGCCGAGCCCGGGCGGCAGCGGACGCGCCCGGCGCAGAGCGGTGCGGCCGCCGCGCAGGGCTCCTCGGCCTTCGCTCATTGCGCCGCGACACTTTCGGGGTATTGGTGGTCGCGCAACGCATCCGTCACCTGCGTGCAGAGCGCGCGAAACTCTCCCGAGGCAAGTGCTTCTGGACCGCGCGGCCGCGGCAGGCGCACCGGGATGTCTGCGGCGACGCGCGCCGGGCGCGGGGTCAGCACGATCACCCGGTCCGACAGGCGCACCGCCTCGGCCACCGAATGGGTCACCAGGACCGACGTCGCGCCACGCGCTTCCCAGAGCGGCGGCAACTCGGCGTTGAGCCGGTCGCGGGTCAGCGCATCCACCGCCGCGAAAGGCTCGTCGAGCAGCAGCAGTTCGGGTTCTCCGGCCAGGGCGCGGGCGATGGCGGCGCGCTGGCGCATGCCGCCCGACAGTTCCGCCGGGCGGCGGCGCTCGAAGCCAGACAGCCCGACCAGCGTGATGAGCTCGGCGATCATCTCGGGGTCGCGCGGTTTGCGCGCCAAGGCCCGCCCCAACGCAATATTGCTCTCGACCGTGCGCCATGGCAGGAGCGCCGCATCCTGAAAGGCGACGGCCAGACCGGCACGTTGGCGCAGCTCGTGGGGGCTCTCTGCACCGATGGTGATCCGTCCCTCGGATGGCCGCTCGAGCCCCGCGATCAGCCGCAGCAGCGTCGACTTCCCGCACCCCGAGGGCCCCACGAGCGCGGTCATTTGCCCGCCGTCGAGAACGAGATCGACCTGCGCCACCGCCTCGACCGGTCGGCCCGCCCCCGCAAAGCTCTTGGCCACCCCGACAAGATGGATATCGGGGAAGCCCTCGGGAGACTGGCTCATTGGCCCACAGCGACCCGCGCGGTCGCGTGACGCGTCCTATCCATGCACCTCCTCCAGAATGGAGCGGTCCCAAAGATCGGGCGAGACGGGTTTGCCCAAAAGCGCCAGCGTCTCGACGTTGGCGGCGACGGTCTCGTCCGTGAACCAGCCGAACCCCTCCGCCTCGGTCAGCTCCGAGAACATCAGCGGCACCTGCCGCTCGGCCTGCAGCTTCTGCGTCGCGAGATCGAGACCTGCTTCGGGGAACATCTCAACCGTGAGCGCGGCGGCGGCTTCGGGATCGGCCTGGTAGTCCTGCCAGCCCATGACCTCGCCCTTCATCAGCGCGACAAGCTGGTCACGGCGGTTGGCGAGGCTGTCCTCGGTGGCGATGTAGGTCTGCGAGTGCACCGCGTAGCCGTGATCGGCGAGCAGCATGGTGACGCATTCCACGCCCTGCATCTCCATCGCCACGGGCAAGTCGGTGGCCCAGCACAGCAGGCAGTCCACTTGCCCCTGCACCAGCGGCGCGGCGTCGTATTGGGTCGGCACCACCTCGATCTCGTCGATCTTTACGCCGTTGATCTCGCAGAGCGCTTCCAGCACCGGGGTATTGGCCAGCGCCATGCCGATCTTCTTGCCAACCAGGTCGGCAGGGCTGCTGACCGGGTTGTCCGGCAGCGAGGCAATGGCGAAAGGGTTCTTCTGCATGGCCACGCCGATGATCTTGAACGGCGCTCCCTGGTTCACCGCCGCGGCGGTGTAATCCGCCGCCGAGATGCCGATCAGCGCCGTGCCCGCGACCACCGGCGGCTCAACCGGCGCGTTTGGTCCGCCGGGCAGCAGCGAAACGTCGAGTCCCGCCTCGCTCCAGTAGCCGTTCTTTAGGGCGATGTAGCTGCCGCCGAACTGCACCGAGTGCAGCCAAGACAGTTGCAGGGCGACGGCGTCCTGCGCGCTCGCCCGCCGCGGCGCCAGCAGCGTGGCTCCGGCCGCGGACAGCGCTCCCCCAAGAAAAAGGCGGCGTGTGGGTGTCAGAAAATGCATGGGACCCTCCCGGTTGGAAAAGAGACTAGCTTAGTCAGGGGTTGAGGCAATGCCGACAGAGGTCCTTGGTGCCGTCTGCGGCGCGCGGCGCAGGAAAAAGGCCCCGGGCAGCGCCGCACACAGGCTGATGAGGCCGAAGGTGATACTGGCCGCCAGCCCCGCCCCGGCGTCCAGGCCGGCAATCGGAAAGAGCGCCGCCGCCGCGCCCTCGCGCCAACCCCAGCCGGCGACAGAGGCCGGCAAAAGCATCGCGGCCAGGATCAGCGGCACGATGAGCGCGGCCTTGCCTATGGGCAGCTGGCTGCCGCTGGCCCGCGTGGCGGTGACGAAGGCGGCCACGGTCAGCACGGCGATGGTGAGCGACAGCGCCGCCTGCGCGGGCCAGTCGCCCAGGAGTGCCGTGTGCGCGGCCCTGCGCCAGCCATTCGCCCGGCCCCTGCGGCTGGCAAGCAGCAAGGCAAGCGCGCCCGGCAGCATGGCCAATGCCGCGGCGGGCAGCCAAAGGCTGGCGGAGAGCCCCGTGACCTGCGCGGGGCGGTCTGAGCCTGCGAGCAATAGAACAGCGCCCGAGAGAGCGACCATCGCCATGCCCGCCTGCCCCGCCGCGCGTTCCAGCACCACCGCCTGCGCGGCGCGACTCAGCGGGCCGCTCCGGCGGCTGCGCGCGGCCCGCGCCGCGTCGCCAAGCACGCCTCCGGGCAGGGTCTGGTTGACAAATTGCGCCATGTAATACTCTCGCACCGCATCGCTCCGCGTCAGCTCAAGCCCCAGGGCCTTGGCGGTTCGCTGCCAGCGCAGCGCCGACAGCAGCGTGACCGCGTTGAGCAGCCCCAGCGTGGCCAGCCCCCACCCTGGCGCGACGTCCAAGAGCCTCTGCAGAGCTTCGCCCCCATCGGCAAGCCAGAGACAGAGCCCGATCAGCGCGAGCGGCAGACAAAGACGCAGCGCACTCATGATCCGTCTGCCCGCTTCTCGGCGCCCGCTTCGCTGGTCGCGCGCAAGAACCGGTCTCGGAACGCGGCCATCGGCCAGACCTCCTGCGCGGCAGCGGGCTTCAACCCTTCTGCCCAGCCCCATTCATCGAAGAGACGCAGCGTATCCGCCGGGCCGATGAGATGGATGGGCACATCCTTGCCGCCCGCCTGCGCAACGAATTCGGCGGGCTGATGGTCGCCAAGCAGGATAAGGAGCGGCGGTAGGCCGCGTGGCAGCGTTGCCCAAGAAAGCACCGTGCGCAGCGTGTAATCGAGCGAGCGGCCATAGTGATCGCGGATGCGGTCCGGATCAGCCCAGACCTGCTTGGGGCTGGGTCCGAGAGTGGCCTCGGCGTCGAAGATGCTGCCATCACCGATTTTTTCCCAAGGCACCATTTGCGGCACCGGCGTCCAGGGGGCATGGCTGGAGATCAGCGCGATCTCGGTCATCAGCGGCTCTTCATGATCGAGGGTCGCCCGGTCGAAAGCCGCCAGCGTGTACTGGTCGGGCATGGTCACCCAGTTGAAGGGCAGCCCGCGATAGCCGAGGTCGGCGGCGGCGCGGATCTCCTGAAACCCCATGGCCGGTCCCTCGGGCCAATCCATCACGATCGCCGGGGCCACCGCCATCGTCCGGTAGCCCGAGCGCGCGGCGAGGGTAAACAGGGTCTGCCGCGCGCTCGCCAGAAAGGCGCGATAGCGCCGCTGGTCGCTGACCTGCACGCCCGCCGCGAGCGTCGCATGGGCCAGCCAGCTCTGGCCGCCCTGCACCGGCGAGGCCAGCCAGCCGGAGCGCGCCGCCAGCCCGGCCTGCGCCAGCGCCGCCTCTCCGGCGTGCAGCGTGGCGAGATGGCGCGGCGCATAGAGCGGGTTGTCAAAGGCCGCGCGTCCGTAGCTTTCGGCATAGACGATCACCACCGGGCGCCCCGCGAGTTTCGACAGAAGATTGCCGCGGCGGGCCCAGGGATCCTCGGCGGCGGCGCGCTCGAACTCGGCCAATGCGGCACGCGCGCGGGCGAAGCCTCGGATATGCTCGGCCGTCAGCCGCGCGGTGAACGCGCTGCCGGGCGGGCGCCAGCCCTGCCAGCCATTGAGCGCCGTGCGGATCTCGGCAGCGCAGAGCAGCGCGAACACCAGCGCGACCCCGCCCGCCAAGAGCCGCAGGCCGCCCGGGAGCCGACTGCCGCTGCGGGCCCATAACCGCAGCGCACGGTAGAGAAGGATCATCGCGCCGCCCAGCAGCAGCGCCAGCGCTGCGCCGATTGCCAGAGCGCCCGCCAGTCCCGCGCTGCCGCGCAGCAAATGCGCCGCGGCCGGCACAAGATGCATGTCCGCCAGCGGATCGAAGCCCCGACCGAAGGCGGCATAGGCGGAAAGATCAGCCAGCTTGAGCGCCGTGATCAGGGTGAGCGCCGCGGTGGCTGCGATTGCCAGCGGCCGGGCGTGCCCGCCAAGCGCCAGCATGCCCAGCAGCAGCACCGGCAATTCCAGCGGCACCATCGCCAGCGCAGGCCAGTGCAGCGCATCCGGGTGGTTCGGCAGGACCAGGACAAGATCGACAAGCACCGCCGAGAGGACAAGCGCCAACCAGAGGCGGAGCGTCGCTGCCATGCCGGGCCCGGTCACCGCCGCCTCGCCAGCCAGAGAACGTCGCGCGCGAAGGACCACACCAGCAGCGCCAGTGCCAGCAGCGCCGCGACCTCGGACCACGGCGGCACGGCCACCGGCGCGAGCAGCGCCGCCAGCACCGCGATCTGCACCACGCAGACCAGCTTGCGGCGGACCCGCTGTGGCAATGGCGCGGTCAGCCACGGCCAGAGCATGCTCGCGGTCACGAAAAGGTAACGCAGGCTGCCCAGAAGCAGCACCCAGCCTCCCGCCGCGCCGCTGCGCCAGGCGACCGCCGCGAGCAACAGGGCAAAGACGCTGTCGACCTCCATGTCGAACCGCGCGCCCCATGGTCCATCCAGTCCGCTGCGCCGGGCCAGCGGGCCGTCGACCCCATCGAGCGCCAAAGTGAGCAAGGCGAGGCAGAAGAAACCCCAGCCCGACGCGCCCTCGGTCAGCCCGGGGCGCGCCAAGGGCACCAGCATGAGCGCCGCCAGCGCCAGCCTGCCGAGGGTGAGCGCATTGGCATAGCCGAGCCGCGGCGCGGTCCAGTGCCGCAGCAGGAAGTGGCCCGCGATGCACGCCCCCAGCCCAAAGCCCAGCACTGGCAGCAGCATCGCCGATCCGACCAGCCACCACGACAGCGCAAAGAGCGCGATCGCAAAGCCAGTGGCCAGCAGCATCAGGGACGCGAAAGGCGTCCTTGCACCGGTCAGAGCCGGGGCGCGCTGCAGGTGGGGCGGCGGCAGATCCATCTCGAATGAAGTGCTGCCATGTCAGAGCCTGTCAAGCACCGCCCTTTACGTTGGGGCAGATACTCACTACGCTGTGACAGCTCAGAACCGGGAGGTGGGCGCATGGCAAGCCTGTCCCAGACAGGGCATTCCCCTCGCTATTCACGTGCGGCTCGGGTGCTGCACTGGCTGACGGTACTGCTCGTCTTCACCACCATCCCCGCGGGGCTGATCATGGTGCAGGAAGGGCTGCCCCGGGCGCAGCAAGACGCGCTCTTTCTCTTTCACAAGAACATCGGCCCGATCATCCTGTTGCTTGTCGCCTTGCGGCTCGCGCTGCGGCTGATCTCTCCACCGCCCCCGCTTCCCGCCACTGTGCCGGCGCTGCAGGCGCTGGCGGCGAAGGGGGTGCACTGGCTGCTCTACATCGTGCTGGTGGCGATGGTGATCTCCGGCATCGTCCGGGTGCAGGCCGGCGGGTTCCCGATGGAGGTCTGGGACCCGCTGCTCGGCGGAATGGTTGGCAAGAACGAGGCGCTGGCAAAATCCGCCAGCGGCTTTCACGAGCTGGCGAAGACCGTTCTGATCTTGCTCATCGCCGTGCACATAGGCGCCGCCGCGCTGCACGGGCTGGTAAAGCGCGACGGGGTGTTCAACCGCATGTGGCCGCCCGCCTGATCTCTCAGACTTCATCCTGCTATGCCTCGGTCCCACCGGCTCAGATGACGACACGCGCGATGTCGCCGCCGAAGACCCGGGAAGGCGCGGCTGTGAATCAGCAAGATGTTCGCGGCGCTGACGACGCAGGGCTGCCTGCCGACCGGCGGCATCCGGCGGCGCAGGCCGCAACGAGACGCCCGGGAAACCGCCCCTCTTCCGTGGCGACGAAAGGGCCGCGATCAAGGGGGCTGAAGCCACCCCTGTCTCTGGTTCACAAGATGCCGTAACTCGGCGCCTGCGATGCAGACCCGTGCGACGATCGTGCGCGCTCCGCCCTCGGCAGGTTATTCCGCGCTCTCACCCCCCGCGATCGACGTCTTCACGGCGGCCGCCATGTAATCGACGAAGAGTCTGATCTTCGGGTCCTGCAATTTCCGATGCTGGAAGAGGCAGCCGAGAGTCGAAGGCATCGGCGGCGTGTCGGGCAGCACTTCGATCAGCGCGCCGCTGCGCAGATGCTGCGCGACCTCGAGCCGCGGCCGGTTGACGATGCCATGGCCGTCCAGCGCCCAGCGGGTCAGCACGTCGCCGTCGTCAGCATCGAAGGGGCCCTCCACCTCCAGTCGGCGCAACCCCGTGGCGGTCCGTAGCTGCCAGAAATACTCGGGCGAACGGGGATACCGCAGAAGAAGGCAATTGTGCCGCCCCCCGAGCAGGTCCTCGGGCGCGGCGGGGATGCCGCGTTTTTCGAGATAGGCAGGCGCGGCGCAGAGCACGCGCGGGCAATCATGAATGTGCCGCAGCTTAAGGTTTGAATCCTTCGGCACCCCGAGGAAGAAGGCCACGTCAAGCCGCTCGCCCATCATGTCCACCAGCCGGTCCGACAGCCGCATCTGCACCTGCACTTCGGGATATCTTTCGGTGAACTCGGGCACCAGCGGCGCGATGATGCGCCGCCCGATCCCCAGCGGCGCCGTCACCCGCAGCGCGCCGCGCGGCGTCTCGGAGAAATTCGCCACCACCGCTTCGGCCTCGTCCACCGAGGCCAGCACCGTGCGCGCCTGATCGTAGAACACGCGACCAACCTCGGTCGGGGTGATCGACCGGGTGGTGCGGTTGAAAAGCCGGACGCCGAGCCGACTTTCCAGTTCCTTGATCCGCTTGCTCGCCACCGCCGGTGTCAGCCGAAGATCGCGCCCACCCGATGTGATGCTGCCCAGTTCGACCACCCGGACAAACACCCGCAGGCTCTCGATGTATTGCATGGTTCGGCTCCTCTGCCCCGGCATACTACGCGCCGCGACAGATCATTATCAACGATCTGTATAAAGTCCTTGGCGAAACCACGCGTATTCAGAGAGAGTGCCTTGCGCTAGCGTCGCCTCCGATCACCCAGCCACATGCTCAGCCACGGAGGGATGCATGACGCACCGAAGCGAGATCCGCTTTCTGCTCAACGGGAGGGCTGTGAGCCTGCCCCAGGTTCCCGCCAGCCAGACCCTGCTCGACTTCCTGCGGATCGAGCGCCGCCTCACGGGCACCAAGGAAGGCTGCGCCGAAGGCGACTGCGGCGCCTGCACCGTGCTGGTCGGCCGCCTGCACGAGGGCGCGCTTCGCTACGAAGCGGTCAACGCCTGCATCCGCTTCACCGCCTCTCTCGACGGCTGCCATGTGGTGACAGTCGAACACCTCTCGGGCCGCGACGGTGCGCTGCACCCGGTGCAGCGGGCGATGGTCGAGCATCACGGCGCGCAATGCGGCTTCTGCACTCCGGGCATCATCATGTCGCTCTACGCGCTCTGGATGCAGATCCCGCAGCCGACCGAAGCGCAGGTGGAAACCGCGCTTCAGGGCAACCTCTGCCGATGCACAGGCTACGCGCCGATCATCCGCGCCGCCGTGGCGGCAAGCCAGTACGGCACGCCGGAGGCCGATCACCTCACCCTCGAGCGGGACCGCGTTGCCGCCGAGCTGACAGCGCTGAAGGACGGGCGCCGCGTCGAGACCGGCCCCGACGACAACCGCGCCATCCTCCCCGCCGATCTTGATGATTTCGCCGCCGCCTATGCCGCGCATCCGCAGGCGACGGTGATCGCCGGGTCCACCGATGTCGGCCTCTGGGTCACCAAGTTCCTGCGCCCGATATCGCCGGCGATCTTCATCGCCCATCTGCCCGAGCTGAAATCTGTCGAGGTCAGCCCGGAGGCGATCACCCTTGGATCCGGTGTCAGCTATTCCGAACTGCAGCCACTGATCGCCGAGCACCTGCCGCATCTTTCCGCGTACTGGGACCGCATCGCCGGCTGGCAGGTGCGCAACATGGGCACGATCGGCGGCAATATCGCCAATGGCTCGCCCATTGGCGACACGCCCCCGGTGCTGATCGCGCTCGGCGCGGAGGTCACCCTGCGCCACGCTGCCGACCGCCGGAGCCTGCCGCTGGAGGCGTTCTTCGTCGACTACGGCAAGCAGGACCGCCGCCCTGGCGAGTTCGTCGAGAGCATCCGCATTCCCTTGCCGTCCCCCGCCACCCGCTGCGCCGCCTACAAGATCTCGAAACGCCGCGACGAGGACATCTCCGCCGTCGCCGCGGGACTCAGCGTGACGGTGAAAGGCGGGATGATCACCGACGCCCGCATCGCGCTTGGCGGCATGGCCGCGACGCCGAAACGCGCCGCAACCGCGGAGGCCGCGTTGCAGGGCCAGCCGTGGAGCGAGGCGACCTTTGCCACTGCCGCGCGCGCCATGTCCGAGGATTTCGCCCCGCTCAGCGACTGGCGGGCCAGCGCCGACTACCGGATGCGTGTCGCGCAGAACCTGCTGCGGCGGTTCTTTCTCGAACAGGACGGTTTGCCCGTCCGCCTGAGCGCCTGAGGGAGGAAAACCATGAAACATCAGCCCAACATCCGCGGCGCGGTCCACGAGGACCGCCAGCACGACAGCGCGATCAAGCACGTCCGGGGCCTTGCCGAGTACACCGACGACATCGCCGAGCCGGTGGGCACGCTGCACGCCTATCTCGGAGTGTCCACCGTCGCCCATGCCACGCTGAAGGGTCTCGACCTCTCGGAGGTGCGCGCCGCGCCGGGCGTCGTCGACGTGCTCACCGCCGCCGACATCCCCGGCCAGAACGACATCAGCCCCACCGGGCGCGGCGACGAGCCAGTGTTCCCTACGGAACAGATCGAGTTCCATGGTCAGCCGCTGTTTGCAGTGATCGCCGAAACCCGCGACGCCGCCCGCCGCGCCGCCGCCTTGGCAAAGGTCGACGCAGACCCGCTGCCCCACGCTCTGGACCCGGTCGCGGCGCAGGCGGCGGGCTATCCGCTCGTCACCGAGCCGTTGAAGCTCGAGCGCGGCGAGGTCGAGAGCGCGATGGCTGCAGCGCCGCACCGGCTGCAGGGGCGGATCTCGGTCGGCGGGCAGGACCACATGTACCTCGAGGGCCAGATCGCCTTTGCCCTGCCCGGCGAGGACGAGGACGTGATGGTGCACTGCTCGACCCAGCATCCGAGCGAGGCGCAGCACATGGTGGCGCATGTCCTTGGCATCCCGAGCAACGCCGTGGTGGTCAACGTTCGGCGCATGGGCGGCGGCTTCGGCGGCAAGGAAAGCCAGATGAACCTCTTCGCCGTGGTCTCGGCCCTGGCCGCCAAACGCCTGAACCGACCGGTGAAAATTCGCCCCGACCGCGATCAGGACATGACCGCCACCGGCAAGCGGCACGACTTCGTCATCGACTACGACGTGGCTTTCGACGGCGCCGGCCGCATTCGCGCGGTCGACGGCAGCTTCGCGGCCCGCTGCGGCTGGTCCTCGGACCTTTCCGGCCCGGTCACCGACCGCGCGCTCTTCCATGCCGACAATGCCTATTTCTATCCGCATGTCCGGCTGCAGAGCCGCCCGATGAAGACCAACACCGTCTCGAACACCGCCTTCCGCGGCTTCGGCGGGCCGCAGGGGGTGGTCGCTGCCGAGCGGATGATCGAGGAGATCGCCTATGCGCTCGGCAAGGACCCTCTGGAGGTGCGCAAGGCAAACTTCTACGGCGATGCTCACGACGGGCGGAACCTGACCCCCTACCACCAGGAGGTCACCGACAACATCATCGGCCGGGTGGTCTCGGAGTTGGAGGAAAGCTGTGACTACCAGCAGCGCCGCCGCGATATTCTTGGCTTCAACGCGCAGGGCGGCGTGCTGCGCAAGGGCATCGCGCTGACGCCGGTGAAGTTCGGCATCTCCTTCACCGCCACCCATTACAATCAGGCAGGCGCGCTCATCCACGTCTACTCGGACGGCTCGATCCATCTCAATCACGGCGGCACCGAGATGGGCCAAGGGCTCAACACCAAGGTGGCGCAGGTGGTGGCCGATGCCTTCCAGGTGGATTTCGAGCGCATCAAGATCACCCGCACCACCACTGAGAAGGTGCCCAATACGTCGGCGACCGCCGCCTCTTCGGGCTCGGATCTCAATGGCATGGCCGCGCTCGATGCCGCCGAGCAGATCAAGTCACGGCTGGTGGAGTTCGCCGCGGGGCACTGGGGCGTGACGCCGGAAGAGGTGCGCTTCGTGCCGGGACATGTGCAGTTGGGCGCGCAGCTTCTGCCGTGGGAGCAAGTGATCAAGGCCGCCTACATGGCCCGCGTGCACCTCTCTGCGGCTGGCTTTTACAAGACGCCCGACATCCACTGGGACCGCGCGGCAGGCAAGGGGCGCCCGTTTTATTACTACGCCTATGGCGCGTCCTGCTCGGAAGTGACCATCGACACGCTGACCGGTGAATACCGCGTCGAGCGCACCGACGTCCTGCACGACGTGGGCCGTTCGCTGAACCCGGTACTCGACCGCGGCCAGGTCGAGGGCGCCTTCGTGCAGGGTATGGGCTGGCTCACCACTGAAGAGCTCTGGTGGGACGACAAGGGCGCGCTGCGCACCCATGCGCCCTCGACCTACAAGATCCCGCTCGCCTCGGACCGTCCGCGCGTCTTCAACGTGAACCTCGCCGAGTGGTCGCAGAACCGCGAGCGCACCATCAAGCGCAGCAAGGCCGTGGGCGAGCCGCCCTTCATGCTGGGCATCTCGGTCTTCGAAGCGCTGTCGATGGCCGTGGCGAGCGTCGCCGACTACCGCGAATGCCCGCGCCTCGATGCCCCCGCGACCCCCGAGCGCGTGCTGCTGGCGGTCGAGCGGTTGGCGGGACGGTCATGAGCACGCTGGAAAACTTCCTCGCCGCGCCCGGCCCCATGGCCCGCCTGCGGCTGAGCCGGGTGCGCGGCTCCTCGCCGCGCGAGCTCGGCTGCGAGATGTATGTCTCCGAGGCGGCGCGTCACGGAACCATCGGCGGCGGCCAGCTCGAACACCGCGCCATCGCCGCCGCGCGGAGGATGCTGGCGCGGGGCGATCTCGCGGAGACGCTCGACCTGCCACTTGGACCCGAAATCGGGCAGTGCTGCGGCGGCAGGGTCGAGGTCTCGTTCACCCGGATGGGCGCGCAGGACCGGCGCCTTGCGCTGGCACGCGCGGCGGAGGAGGCCGCCGCGCTGCCGATGGTGCAGATCCACGGCGCGGGCCATGTCGGCCGCGCGCTGGCCGATCTCATGCAGCACCTGCCCGTCCGCTGCCTTCTGGTGGACGAGCGCGCCGAGGAGCTGGCGCTCTGCGCCGCGAAGGTCGACACGGTGCTCAGCGCCCTGCCCGAGCTGGAGATCGCCATGGCCCCGGCGGGCAGCGCCTTCATCGTGCTGACACATGACCACGCGCTCGACTTTCTCTGCGCCTCCGCGGCGCTAAAGCGGCAGGATGCGCGCTATGTCGGGCTGATCGGCTCGGCCACGAAACGCGAGAAGTTCCGCCGCTTCGCGCGGAATGAATGCGACGGGCTCTCGGACGAGGCCCTCACCTGCCCGATCGGCGCACAGGGCAGCCGCGACAAGCGCCCCGAGGTGATCGCCGCCTTTGTCGTGGCCGAGGTGCTCACCGCCCTCACCCTCCAGCAAGGCGCGGCGCGGCCCATGGCTTTCGCCGCAGAATAACCCCCGCGTCCGCCCGAAGAGGAGCGGGCGGCGCGGGACAACCGCAAGCAACCCGAGGAGATCCCACATGCGGGAAGGGAGTTATCACTACACGCTGTTCTCACGCAGCGATTTCAGTGCTTTCTGGGCGCTGTTCACCGACAATCTGATCAACCTGATGGTGCTGGCGGGCGTCTGCCAGTTCGTCTTCGGGATGCCCGCCGAGATCGTCTACGGCCGCATCCTGCCCGGCGCGGCGGTGGCGATCCTGTCGGGCGTCGCGGCCTATGTGGTGCTTGCCAAGCGCGCCGCAGCACGGCATGGGCGCGATGTCACGGCCCTGCCCTACGGCATCTCGACGCCGGTGATGTTCGTCTATCTCTTCGGGGTCATCGGTCCGATCTACTGGGCCACCAACGATCCGATGCTGGCCTGGCAGGTCGGCATCGGCGCGGGCTTCATGGGAGGCATCGTCGCCGCCCTCGGTGCCATCGTCGGGCCCTGGCTGAAGCGAGTCACGCCGCGCGCCGGGATGCTCGGCACGCTCTGCGGCATCGCGCTGGTGTTCATCGGCACCGTGCCTTTGGCCACCATCTTCGAGCAGCCCTACATCGGCTTTGCCTCGATGATCATCATCCTCTGGGGGCTTGTCGGGCAGTTCCGCCTGCCGTTCAACATCCCCGCGGGCCTGCTGGCACTCATTGTCGGCACCGCCGTGGCGTTCAGCATCGGCGAGGCGCGGATCAGCTTCGAGGGCACCGGCTTCTATCCGCCGCTTCCCTATGTCGGAGACCTGATGGCGGGGATCAACCATCTCTTCGCCAACCCCGAGCTCTTCCTCGTGCTGGTGCCCGTGCAGATCTACAACTTCATCGAGACGATGAACAACGTCGAGAGCGCGGAAAGCGCCGGCGATCACTACCCGGTGGGCGTGTGCCAGATCACCGACGGGCTCGGCACGATGATCGGCGCGGTCTTCGGCTCGCCCTTCCCCACCACCGCCTATATCGGCCACCCGGCCTACAAGCGCATGGGTGCGCACGCGGGATACATCATCGGTGTGGGTCTGGTCATTCCGCTGGCCGCCTTCCTCGGGTTGCTGGCCTTCCTCAACAACCTGATCCCCGAGGCCGCCGCCGCGCCGGTGCTGGTCTTCGTGGCGCTGAGCCTGATCACCAACACCGCCCATTGCGTCAAACCTGCGCATATGGCCGCCGTCACCATCGCGATGATGCCGCATGTGTCGTCCTTCCTGATGATCAAATGGGGGGCGCTGATGGGCGCGCTGCAGGCCACCGGCGTGCAGGGCCTGCCGCAGCTGGGTGACGAGGCGCTGACCGCCGCGCTGCTGCAGCAGGGCGCGCATTTCGCGGGGCACCTGTCGCTGAGCCAGGGTGCGATCCTCACCGGGCTCATCTGGGGCGCGATCGTCGCGAGCGTGATCGACGGGCGGTTCCGCAATGCCGGGGGCTTCGCGCTCGCCGCCGCGCTCATGTCGCTGGTGGGGATCATCCATGGCGCCAGCCTGCACTGGCCCGCGCTCGGCCCGGTGTCCGCCGGCTACCTGATGGCCGCCGCCTTCCTCTACATCTACCCGCTCTTCCACCGCGAAGGCGCGACGCAGAACCAGAACGTGGTGGTCGAGGAGCCGCCTGCCGCGCCCGCGGAGTGATCCGGGCAGAGCGATCCTCACCCCACCGGCGCGGGCCATATCCCGGCCCGCGCCCCTATGCCCTCCCCCGCCAGATCCCCGGCCAGATCTCCGGCCAACTCCCCGAAAGGTGATCCGATGAAAACCGACCAAGTGCTCCTGCGCGGACGCATCCTCAGTTTCAACGCCGAGCCGCAGGGCCCCGACGACCATGCCGCCTACCGCTACATCGAGGATGGGGGGATCCTGATCGCGGGCGGGATGATCCGCGCCAGCGGCGCCTTCGACCAGCTTGCCCGGCAGGCCCCGAGCGTGCCGGTGGTGGACCACCGCCCGCACCTGCTGATGCCCGGCTTCATCGACACCCACATCCATTACCCGCAGGTGCAGGTCATTGCCTCCTGGGGGGCGCAGCTGCTGGACTGGCTCAACAGCTACACCTTCCCCGAAGAGACCCGCTTTGGCGATCCCGCCCATGCCGGGGCCATGGCAGAGTGGCTGATGGCGCAGCTCTGCGCCCATGGCACCACCACGGCGGTCGCCTATGCTTCCGTCCACGAAACCTCGGCCGAGGCCTTCTTTGCCGCTGCCGCGCGCCGCGACATGCGGATGATCGGCGGCAAGGTGATGATGGACCGCAACGCGCCCGAGGCGCTGCGTGACACGCCGCAATCGGGTTATGACGCCAGCAAGCGGCTGATCGCCCGCTGGCACGGCCGCGGCCGCGCCGGCTATGCCATCACCCCGCGCTTCGCCATCACCTCAAGCCCCGAGCAGATGGAAATGGCCGGCGCGCTCGTCGCCGAGCACCCCGAGTGCTTCCTGCAGACCCATCTCTCGGAGAACCGCGACGAGATCGCCTATACGCTCAGCCTCTACCCCGAAGCGCCGGACTATCTTGGCGTCTACGAGCGGTATGGCCTGCTTGGGCCCAAGACGCTGCTCGGCCATTCGATCCACCTCGAGCCCCGCGAGATCGACCTGCTGGCCGAGACCGGCGCCAAGCCCGTCTTCTGTCCGACCTCGAACCTCTTTCTTGGCAGCGGGCTCTTCGACGACGCCGGGTTGCGCGCGCGCGGCATTTGCAATGGCATCGCAACCGACGTCGGCGCGGGCACCAGCTACTCGATGCTGCAGACCCTGAACGAGGCCTACAAGGTGCTGCAGCTTCAGGGCCAGAAACTCCACCCGCTGCGTGCTTTCCACTGGATCACCCGCGGCAATGCCGTGGCGCTGGGGCTGGAGGACAAGATCGGCACGCTGGAGCCGGGGACCGAGGCGGATATCGTGGTGCTCGACTCCTCGGCGACCGAGCCGATGGCCCTGCGCATGCAGCGGGCCGGGACTCTGAGCGAAGAGCTTTTCGTGCTTCAGATGCTTGGCGACGACCGCGCCGTGGCAGAGACCTATGTCGCGGGCCTGCCGCAGAAAAACGCAGCGGTCCGCGCTCCGCGACCCGAACTGCAGTCCGCCTGAACCCGCCCCTGCCACATCCGCCATCTCTGGCGAGATGAGGCATCCATGGGCGCGGCTTTCGGCAAATCCGAAAGCCGCGCCGCGATTATCCTTTTTTCCAAAAAGGACTTTTCGCCCCGCGCCCTGTCGCCCGCGCCGCCCGGAGGGCCCATACTTCCGGCAGTTCCCCTCCCATCGGAGCCCCAGATGACCCAGACCCCTTCCTACTACGCCCCCACCGGCGGCCATCCGCCGCAAAGCCAGCTCCTGACCGACCGCGCGGTGTTCACCGATGCCTACGCGGTGATCCCCAAGGGCACGATGCGCGACATCGTCACCAGCTTCCTCCCGTTCTGGGAGGACACGCGTCTGTGGGTGCTGTCGCGCCCGCTCAGCGGTTTTGCCGAGACCTTCTCGCAGTACATTATGGAGGTGCAGCCGGGCGGCGGCTCGGACCATCCCGAGACCGACGCGGGCGCCGAGGGCGTGCTCTTTGTCGTCGGCGGCGAAGCTGTGCTGACCGTCGAAGGCGAGGCGCATGTTCTGCGCGAGGGCGGCTACGCCTTCCTGCCGCCCGCGACGCTTTGGAGCCTGCGCAACACGGGTGAAGACATCCTGCGCTTCCACTGGATCCGCAAGGCCTACGAGGCAGTGCCCGGCCTGCCCCACCCCGAGGTGATCATCGCCAACGAGCAGGACATCGCCCCCACGCCCATGCCCGGCACCGACGGCAAATGGGCCACCACCCGCTTTGTCGATCCGTCGGACCTGCGCCACGATATGCACGTCACGGTTGTGACCTTCGAACCCGGCGCGGTGATCCCCTTTGCCGAGACCCACGTGATGGAGCACGGGCTCTACGTGCTCGAGGGCAAGGCGGTGTACCGGCTCAACCAGGACTGGGTCGAGGTCGAGGCCGGGGATTATATGTGGCTGCGCGCCTTCTGCCCGCAGGCCTGCTACGCGGGCGGTCCGGGCCGGTTCCGCTACCTGCTCTACAAGGACGTCAACCGGCACATGGCGCTGCGTCCGTCGGGCGCGGCACAGCCGATGTCCGCGCCCCGCAAGGTCAGCGCTCCGGCGGGCTGACCCCGCCGATCGCCGCCGTAAGCTCCCGGGCCGCGCGCATCACCGCGCGGCTCGTTTCGTTTGTGCTCTCCTCGCGCATACGGATCGTCGGGCCGGACACCGAAATGCCCGCCACTGCCTCGCCCGAGACATCGAAGACCGCCGCCGCGATGCAGCGCATTCCCAGATTCTTTTCTTCTGCATCAATAGAATAGCCCCGCGTCCGGATCGCCGCGAGATCGGCGCGCAGTGCCTCCGGCTCGGCCAACGTGTGCTCGGTGAAGCGCTCCATGTCCCGCGCCAGCAGTTTCTCCAGGCGCTCCCCCGCCATCTCGGCCAACAGCGCCTTGCCAATGCCAGAGGCATGCAGCGGCGACAGCGTGCCCGGCGGAAAGAACGCGCGGATGCTCTCATGTGTCTCGACCTGGCTGACGAAAAGCACCGACGCCTCGCGCACGATGCCGAGGTTGGCCGTCTCGCCCGTGTCTTCCATCAACGTGCGCAGGATAGGTCGCGCCCGCTCGACGAGGCTGGTCCGGCGCAGGAAGCGTGCGCCGATGACAAAGGATTGCGGGCCGACGTGCCAGAGCTGCTCGGTGGGATCGAACTCGACCATCCGCCGGCCTTCGAGGGTGACGAGGATGCGATAAACCGTGGCCGGGGATTGCTGCAGATCGCTCGCCAGTTCCGACAACGTGAGGCCTGGGCGGGCACTCAGGTAGTCCAGCACCTCCATCGCTCGGTCGAGCGACTTGATGGTGTTCTGCGCGCTGTTGTCCTCCCATCCACGCGGCCGGCCGCGGGCACGGCGGGGGGTGATTTCGGCATCTTTAGGAGAATCCATAAAATCTCTTTCATTCATCTTGAAAGCGAAATTCACGATATGAAAAAATCAACCAACTGACAACGAATGCTTTTCCTGCTTGGCTCATTTCTGAAAAACGATTTCAAAAAAATTTCGCCGCGGGCCGCCTCCGGTTAGGGTCGTTTCCAGCGACCAGAGGAGGTGGCCATGAGCTTTCAGAACCCCGTTTTCATTCCGGGCCCGACCAACATCCCCGAGCGCCTGCGCAAGGCCTGCGATATGCCGACGATCGACCATCGCTCGCCGCTGTTCGGGCAGATCCTGCACCCCGCCCGCGAGGGCGTGCGCAAGGTGCTGAAGAGCACGCGCGCCGAGGTGTTCATCTTCCCCTCGACCGGCACCGGGGGTTGGGAGACGGCGCTGAGCAACACGCTCTCGCCTGGCGACACCGTGCTGGCGGCGCGCAATGGCATGTTCAGCCACCGCTGGATCGACATGTGCCAGCGCCACGGGCTGAACGCCGAGGTCGTCGAGACGCCCTGGGGCGAGGGCCTGCCCGCGGAGCGCTACGCAGAGGTCCTGGCCGCGGACAAGCAGCATCGTATCAAGGCGGTTCTCGCCACCCACAACGAGACCGCCACCGGCGTGCGCTCGGACATCGCCGCGGTGCGCCGCGCGCTCGATGACGCGGGCCACCCGGCGCTGCTGTTTGTCGATGGCGTCAGCTCGATCGCCTCGATGGATTTCCGCTTTGACGAGTGGGGCGTCGACTGCGCCGTCACCGGCTCGCAGAAAGGTTTCATGCTGCCGCCGGGCCTTGCCATCGTGGGCTTCAGCGACAAGGCCATGGCGGCCACAAAGACCGCCAAGCTGCCGCGCACCTTCTTCGACGTGCAGGACATGGCGAAGGGTTATGCCAACAACGCCTACCCCTACACCCCCGCCGTCGGCCTGCTGAACGGGCTGAACGAGGCCTGCCGCCTGTTGCTGGACGAGGGGCTGGAGAACGTCTTTGCCCGCCACCACCGCATCGCGGAAGGCGTGCGCTCGGCGGTCCGCGCCTGGGGCCTCGAACTTTGCGCCGCCTCGCCCGAGGTCTACTCGGACACGGTCAGCGCCATCCGCACGCCCGAAGGGTTCAACGCCACCGACATTGTCAGCCACGCCGCGCAGACCTATGGCGTCGCCTTCGGCACCGGGCTTGGCGAGGTTGCCGGCAAGGTGTTCCGCATCGGCCACCTCGGCAGCCTGACCGATGTGATGACCCTTTCCGGTCTCGCTTGCGCCGAGATGTGCATGAAGGACCTTGGGCTCGACATCACGCTCGGCTCGGGCGTCGCGGCGGCGCAGGAGTTCTACCGCGCCACCCCCGCGCTCGTCCGGAAGGAGGCCGCGTGATGAAGGATATCGCGCTGAGCATCCCCACCTATGACGACATGCTGGCGGCCCACGCCCGCATCACGCCGCACATCCACCGCACCCCGGTCCTGACCTCGTCCTTCCTGAACGAGCTCACCGGCGCGCAGCTCTTCTTCAAGTGCGAGAACTTCCAGAAGGCCGGCGCCTTCAAGGTGCGCGGCGCCTCCAACGCGGTCTTCAGCCTGACGGACGCCGAGGCGGCACGCGGCGTCTGCACCCACAGCTCGGGCAACCACGCGCTGTCGCTGAGCTATGCCGCCGGGCGGCGCGGCATCCCCTGCAACGTGGTGATGCCGCGGAGCGCGCCTCAGGCCAAGAAGGACGCCGTACGCGGCTACGGCGGGATCATCACCGAATGCGAGCCCTCGACCAGCTCGCGCGAGGCGGTGTTCGCCGAGGTGCAGGCGGCGACGGGGGGCGATTTCGTCCACCCCTACAACGACCCCCGCGTCGTCGCGGGCCAGGGCACCTGCTCGCGCGAGTTCATGGAACAGACCGACGGGCTCGACATGGTCGTGGCGCCCATCGGCGGCGGCGGGATGATCTCGGGCACCTGTCTCACGCTCTCCACGCTCGCCCCCGAAGTCCAGGTCATCGCCGCCGAGCCCGAGCAGGCCGATGACGCCTACCGCAGCTTCAAGGCCGGGCACATCATCGCCGATGACGCGCCCGAGACCGTGGCAGACGGGCTGAAGGTGCCGCTGAAGGATCTGACCTGGCACTTCGTCTCCAGCCACGTCAGCGACATCCTCACCGCCTCGGAAGAGGAAATCGTCGAGGCGATGAAGCTGATCTGGAAGCGCATGAAGATCGTGATGGAGCCATCGAGCGCCGTGCCGCTTGCCACAATCCTCAAGAACCGCGACCGTTTCGCTGGAAAGCGCGTCGGTCTCATCATCACCGGCGGCAATGTCGATCTCGACCGTCTGCCCTGGACCAAAGGAGCCTGAGCCATGAATGCACCCGTGACTTTCGACCAACTCGAGGTCGGCTTCGACGTGCCCGCCCTGCCGGGCATGGACGCGGCGGACATCCAGACACCCTGTCTCGTGCTCGATCTGGATGCGCTCGAGCGCAACATCCGCAAGATGGGCGACTACGCCCGCGCCCACAACATGCGTCACCGCGTGCACGGCAAGATGCACAAATCGGTGGACGTGGCCAAGCTGCAGATCCGGCTCGGCGGGGCCATTGGCGTCTGCTGCCAGAAGGTGTCGGAGGCCGAGGTCTTCGTGCGCGGTGGCGTCAAGGATGTGCTGGTTTCGAACCAGGTGCGCGATCCGCGCAAGATCGACCGGCTGGCGCGGCTGCCGAAGCTCGGCGCGAAGATCATCGTCTGCGTCGACGACCTCGCCAATGTGGCCGAGCTGGCAGAGGCCGCGCAGCGCCATGGCACCACCATCGAGTGCTTCGTCGAGATCGACTGCGGCGCGGGCCGCTGCGGCGTGACCACCTCCGAGGCGGTTGTGCAGATCGCGCTTGCCATCGATGCCGCCCAGGGCCTCGAATTCACCGGCATCCAAGCCTACCAGGGCGCCATGCAGCACCTCGACAGCTACGAGGCGCGGCGCGACAAGCTGAACGTTGCCATCGCGCAGGTGAAGGAGGCCGTCGCCGCGCTTGAGGCCGTGGGCCTGAAGCCCGATCTGGTCTCTGGCGGCGGCACCGGCAGCTACTATTTTGAGAGCAACTCCGGCGTCTACAACGAGCTGCAATGCGGCTCCTACGCCTTCATGGATGCCGATTACGGCCGGATCCGTGACAAGGACGGCAACCGCATCGACGACGGCGAATGGGAGAATGCCTTCTTCATCCTCACCCAGGTGATGAGCCACGCCAAGTCCGACAAGGCGATTTGCGACGCGGGCCTCAAGGCCCAGTCCATCGACAGTGGCCTGCCGGTGATCTACGGGCGCACCGACGTGGAATACGTCAAGTGCTCGGACGAGCACGGCGTGATCGCCGATCCCTCGGGCGTGCTGAAGGTCGGCGACAAGCTGAAGCTGGTGCCCGGCCACTGCGACCCCACCGCCAATGTCCACGACTGGTACGTCGGCGTGCGCGGCGGCAAGGTCGAGACGCTCTGGCCGGTCTCGGCGCGCGGCAAGGCTTACTGAACCGCACCCCCCCTCATGCCCCGCGCGCCCGCTCACCCCGCGGGCGCGCCTTGCCCGCGCGTCCATAGTCCCGGCGCGCGGGCCTTTTTCACGAAAGGAGAGCCCCATGCTCATCGTTCCCGAACGCGAGATCGCCGACCTGATGACTCGCGAGGCCGCCTTTGCCGCGGTCGAGAAGGTGTTTGCCGCCATGGCCGCCGGAGACGCCTACAACTTCCCCGTGGTCCGTGAAGCCATCGGCCACCAAGACGCGCTCTACGGCTTCAAGGGCGGGTTCGACCGCTCCGGCCTGACACTGGGGCTGAAGGCCGGCGGCTACTGGCCCAACAACCTCGAAGAGCGTGGCCTCATCAACCACCAGTCCACCGTGTTCCTCTTCGATCCCGATACCGGCAGGGCAAAGGCCATGGTCGGGGGCAACCTGCTGACGGCGCTGCGCACCGCCGCCGCCTCCTCGGTGTCGATCCGCCATCTCGCGCGAGAGGACGCCCGGGTGATCGGCATGGTCGGCGCGGGACACCAGGCGACCTTCCAGCTGCGGGCCGCGCTCGAGCAGCGCGACTTCGACAAGGTGATCGGCTGGAACCTGCATCCCGAGATGCTGCCCAACCTCGAGAAGGTTGCCGCCGAGGCGGGCCTGCCCTTCGAGGCGGTCGAACTCGAGGGCATGCGCGAGGCAGATGTGATCATTTCGATCACCTCCTCCTTCGCGCCGATCCTTCTTGCCGAGCACGTCTCGCCGGGCTGCCACATCGCCTGCATGGGCACCGACACCAAGGGCAAGCAGGAGGCCGCGCCGGAGCTGCTGGCAAAGGCGACGGTGTTCACCGACGAAGTCGCGCAGTCGGTCTCGATCGGCGAGGCGCAGCACGCGGTCGCCGCAGGGCTGATCGGCGACGCCGACATCATCCAACTCGGCGCGGTGATCGGCGGCGCACACATCGGGCGCAGCTCGGCCGAGGAGATCACCCTCTTCGACGGCACCGGCGTCGGCCTGCAGGATCTGGCCGTGGCCGCGGCTGTGGTCGATCTGGCCATCGAGAAGGGCATCGCGATCGAGGTCGATTTCTGAGCCATCTTACTGCGGTGCACGGGCGGGGCGGAGGCGGCAAGCCTCCGCCCTTTCTCTTTTGTGGAATGCAGCCCCCGTGCCCACCCGGAAAAAGGCCGAAGGTCGCCCGGCGCTCTCCCGAATGCAAACGGCGCGCCCCGAGGGGCGCGCCGCAGCTTCCGCGAAGGATCGATGGGGTCAGGCGCTCTCGCCGCGCGGCTCCTCTCCGCGATGGCCGGCCATGCCGCCCGAAACCTCTTCGGTGGATTCCTCGGCCAGCTCCTTCGGCAGCACGAGGTTGAGCGCGATGGCGATCACCGCTGCGGGCAGGATCCCCGAGGCGCCGAGGATGCGCAGCGTGTCGGGCAGGTGCTGCAGCGCATTGGGCGCGCCCGGCGCGACGTTCAACACTTCGAGCTGCAACCCGAGCCCGACCGAGAGCGCCACGGCGAAGATCACCATGTTGCGCCGCGTCCAGTCGACGTCGGACAGCATCGAGATACCCGAGGCGACGACCATGCCGAACATCACGATGACGCCGCCGCCGAGAACCTCGATCGGCACGGTGCGGATCACGCCGCCGACCTTCGGCACCAGCCCGCAGACAATCAGGAAGATCGCGCCGATGGTCACCACATGGCGGCTCATCACGCCGGTCATGGCGATGAGCCCGACGTTCTGGCTGAACGAGGTGTTGGGCAGGCCGCCGAAGATCCCGGCGATGGCCGAGCCGACACCGTCGGCATAGGTGGCCCCGGCGATCTCGCGGTCGGTGGCCTCGCGGCCCGCGCCGCCCTTGGTGATGCCCGAAACGTCGCCGACGGTCTCGACCGCCGAGACGAAGGCCATCAGGCAAAAGCCGATGACCCCGGCGACCGTGAACTCGATGCCGTAGCGGAACGGCTGCGGCAGCGAGAAGGCGGCGGCGTTCTGCCACGAGCCGGCGATGGCGTCGAACGACAGCAGCCCGGTGAAGATCGCGTAGATATAGCCCACGAGAATGCCCACCAGCACCGCCGAGATGCTGAGCATGCCGCGGGCGAAGAACTTCAGCCCCAGCGTCACCGCCAGCACCACCAGCGCCGCCGACCAGCTTGCCCAAGACCCGTAGCTGGCGAGCCCGGCCTCCTTGGCCGGAACGCCGCCCGCCGCGTATTCGATGCCGACCTTGACCAGCGCGAGGCCGATCATCGTGACGACCAGCCCGGTCACCAGCGGCGGCAACGCAAAGCGGATGCGGCCGATCACCGTGCCAAGGAGCGCGTGGAAGAGGCCGCCCGCGAGGATGCCGCCGAACATGGCTGCAAGCCCGTCGACCCCCTTGCCCGCGACCAGCGGGATCATGATCGGGATGAAGGCAAAGCTTGTGCCCTGCACGATCGGAAGGCCCGCCCCGATCGGCCCCAGCGTCAGTGTCTGGAACAGCGTCGCCACCCCGGCAAAGAGCATGGACATCTGGATGAGGTAGAGCAGTTCCGGGAAGTCGGGGCTGTTCGAGCCGAAGCCGAAACCCGCCGCGCCCGCGACGATGATCGCCGGGGTCACGTTCGAGACGAACATCGCCAGCACGTGCTGGATGCCGAGCGGGATGGCGCGGCTGAGCGCGGGGGTGAAGTTCGGATCGCGCAATTGCTCGGGCGTTCCGATGCGGTGGTCGGTCATGTCTTGGGGTGCTCCCTGCTGGGGCGCGGGGCCGGTCTTGCTGCCGGCTTCCTCACGCGGTGGCGTGAACGAGGTAAGGCTCTTCGAACCAGTGCTCCTCGAGGTTTGGCCCCGCGCCGATCCGGTCGATCACGGCGAAGAGCCCCGGCGCGCGCAGCGGGGTCAGCACCCCGTGCCACGTGCCGCGGTGGAAATTGATCCCCTGTCCGGGGCGGGTGAGAAAGGCGCGGGGCGTTCCCGGCACGCCGCCCTCATCGGGGGCGACAACCACGAGGAACGGATCATGGCTCATCGGCAGAAAGGCCTGGCTGCCCTGTGGGTGGCGCTCGACCATCTCGAGCCGCAAGGGCAGCGCGCGCGGCTCCGCCCTGAAGAGGCTGATCCCGGCGTGGCCATCCAGCATGTCGAGCGTCGCGCGGTCGTGGAAACGTCCGCACAGCCCCTGGTTGATGATCCGGTCAGGCGGTCCCTCCGCCTCCAGCACCTCGCCAAATGGGGCAAAGGCGGCGGCGGCAAGAGGTTCGGCGAGGATCCGGCTCATGCGCCGAGCTTGTCCATCAGGCGCAGCTCGGCGATGCGCTCGACCTGCCTGCACGCCTCGTCGAACTCGGTGGCGCGATCATTGCCGAGGCGGCGGTGAAAGGCCTTCATGATCGAGGCCTTGTCGTTGTCACGCACGGCAATGATGAAGGGAAAGCCGAATTTCGCGGTATAGGCCTCGTTGAGCCCGGTGAAGGCGTCGCGCTCGGCATCGGTCAGCGCATCGAGCCCCGCCCCCGCCTGCTCGGCGGTCGACTCCTCGGTGAGCCGCTTGGCCTGTGCCAGCTTGCCCGCCAGATCGGGGTGCGCGGTCAGCACGGCAAGCCGCTGTTCGTCGGAGGCCGCGCGGAAGACCCGCGCCAGCGCGGCATGAACGCCGCGCGCGGTGTCATGGGTCTGCCCGAGTTCCAGCGCATGGGCGCCCTCGGCGATCCAAGGGCTGTGCTCGAAGACGCCGCCGAAGGCCTCCACGAAGGCGCGGCGGTCCATCCGCGACGGGCGCGGGCCGGTCGGCGCGGGATGCTCCGTCGCCCAATGCTCGGCGATCTGCGCGCGGGTGGCGAACCAGACGCCCTCCTGCGCGGCCATGTGGGCCAGCACCCGCTTCAGCGCCGCCACCCGGCCCGGACGACCGACGAGCCGGCAATGCAGGCCGATCGACAGCATCTTCGGCGCCCCCGCGAGGCCCTCCTCATAAAGCGTATCGAAACTGTCGCGCAGGTAGGTCTCGAACTGGTCGCCCGAGTTGAACCCCTGCGGCGAGGCGAAGCGCATGTCATTGGCGTCGAGCGTATAGGGCACGATCAGCTGCTCCTTGCTGCCGACCTTCACCCAATAGGGCAGGTCGTCGGCGTAACTGTCGGCGATGTAGTCGAAATCCCCCTCCTCGGCGGCGAGACGCACGGTGTTCATCGAGCAGCGCCCGGTGTACCAGCCGCGCGGCGGCGCGCCGGTGACAAGGCTGTGCAAGCGGATCGCCTCGCGGATCTGCGCGCGTTCCTCTTCCTCGGGCATGTCCTTGTGCTCGACCCACTTGAGCCCATGCGAGGCGATCTCCCAGCCGGCGCGCTGCATGGCAGAGACCTGCTCTGGCGCACGGGCAAGCGCGGTGGCGACGCCGTAGACGGTGACGGGGATGTCCTTCAGCAGCCGGTGCAGCCGCCAGAATCCGGCGCGGGCGCCGTATTCGTAGATCGACTCCATGTTCCAGTGACGCTGGCCCAGCCATGGCGCCGCGCCGACGATCTCGGACAGGAAGGCCTCGGAGGCGGCGTCGCCGTGCAGGATGTTGTTCTCGCCGCCTTCTTCGTAATTCACCACGATCTGCACCGCGATCTTCGCGCCGTTCGGCCAGTTCGCGGCGGGCGGGGACTCGCCATATCCGGTCATGTCGGGGGGATAGCGGGGTGCGGTCAGCGGGCTCAGCAGCGTCATCTGGGACGGGCTCCTTCGGTGTTGCCTCCGGGTCATCCCTAAGGTGTAATCCGGATAATGCCGGATGATTTTCAATTTCCGTTTGAAGCTGCCTCAACCACCTTGCGTGGAGCCCGGCGCGCCCCTAGCGCCCGCTTTCCGTCGCGCGGTCCTCGGCCTGCCGGATAGCCGCGCCGACCCGGTCGGTGATGTAATCCATGAAGAGCCGCGTCTTGGGGTCCTGTCCCTTGCGATGGGTGAACAGGCAGGCCATTTGAATCGGCTCGGGCGGCGTGTCCTCGGCCACCGGGACCAACCGGCCGATGCGCAGGTATTCGGCCACTTCGAAGACCGGCTTCAGCGCGATCCCTTCGCCCGCCAGCGCCCAGTCGGTCAGCACGTCGCCGTCATCGGATTCGTAGCGTCCGGAGACGGCGAAGCGTTTCGGCCCCTCGGGCGTGCGCAGCCGCCACTGGAACTCGGTGGCGCCGGGAAAGCGCAGGTTGAGGCATTCGTGGCGGTGGGCGATCAGCGCCTCGCCCGAGGTCGGGTTGCCCCGCCGCGCGGTGTAGGAGGGCGCGGCGACGAGCACGCGCTGCACATCGGCGATCTTGCGCATCCGCAGCGCGCTGTCCTCGGGCGTCCCGAGGAAGAACGCCAGATCGAGCCCCTCGGTTGTCAGGTCCACCTTGCGATCCGACAGGCGAAGGCGGATCTGCACATCCGGGTATTCCTTGAGGAACCCGGGCACATGGGGCGCGATCAGCCGCCTGCCGACGCCGAGAGGCGCCGCGACGTAGAGCGAGCCCTTCGGGTTGTCGGTGAGCTGGGCCACCTGCGCCTCGGCCATCTCCAGCACCTCGAGCACTTCGCGCGCTCCCCCGTAGAAGGCCCGACCCTGCTCAGTCGGGGCGAGGTTGCGCGTGGTGCGCTGGAAGAGCCGCACGTTGAGATGCTCCTCGAGCTGCGAGATTCGCGCCGAAGTGACCGCCGGTGAGATTCGCAGGTCGCGGCCCGCGGCGGACATGCTGCCCAACTCGTAGACACGGACGAAGGTGCGGATA